>NZ_JBHXEM010000024.1:0-86729 GCF_042724755.1 Kitasatospora sp. NPDC127067
GCGCCACCTCCTCGATCACGATCACCGTCGCCAGCGCATCCGCCCCCGCACCACCGAACTCCTCCGGCACGTGCACCGCGTGCAGATCACTGCCCCGCAACGCCTCCAGCGCCTCCTGCGGGAACCGCCCCTCCTCGTCCACCTCCGCCGCGAACGGAGCGATCTTCGCCTCGGCCAGCGAACGCACCGCCTCACGGAGCATCCCGTGCTCCTCGGAGATCCGGAAGAGATCGAAGTCAGCCGCCCCTGCGCTGCCCGCCATGATGCCTGCCTCGTCGTTCAGTGACCGGTGCCCGATCGAGGTCCGATCGGCGCCCGGTGCGAGTCGAATCCGCGGTTAACTACCGTTCAGTAGAGATCCTAGGGCGCCGACCTGCGGCTGCCTAGCGTTCAGGGCGGCCCCTCGGGCGTGCAGGTGATCCCGGCGCGCCCTCGGCGGGCGGATAGCATCAGGGCATCCGTACTGGTCGCGTCCGCATCCAAGGAGAACCCGTGACCCTCCGCATCTCCGTGATCGGCACCGGCTACCTCGGCGCCACGCACGCCGCCGCGATGGCCGAGTTCGGCTTCGAGGTGCTGGGTCTGGACATCGACCCCGACAAGATCGCCATGCTGACCGCGGGTCGCGTCCCGATGTACGAGCCGGGGCTCTCCGAACTGCTGCTCAAGCACGTGGCCGGGCACGAGGGTTCGACCGGACGGCTGCGCTTCACCACCTCCGCCCAGGAGGCCGCCGAGTTCGGCGACGTGCACTTCATCTGCGTCAACACCCCGCAGCGCAAGGGTGAGTTCGCCGCCGACATGTCGTACGTCGACACGGCGATCGACGAGCTCGCGCCGCACCTGACCCGTCCCGCCCTGGTGGTCGGCAAGTCCACCGTCCCGGTCGGCTCGGCGGCCCGGCTGGCCGAGCGGCTGGCCGCGCTGGCACCGGTCGGCGAGGGCGCCGAACTCGCCTGGAACCCGGAGTTCCTGCGCGAGGGGTTCGCCGTGCAGGACACCCTGCGGCCGGACCGGATCGTGGTCGGCGCCCAGAGCGAGCGGGCCGAGCGGGTGCTGCGCGAGGTGTACGCGGAGCCGATCGCGGCCGGGGTGCCGTTCATGGTCACCGACTACGCGACCGCCGAACTGGTCAAGGCGGCCGCCAACTCCTTCCTGGCCACCAAGATCTCCTTCATCAACGCGATGGCCGAGGTCTGCGAGGCGGCCGGCGCGGACGTCACCCAGCTCAGCAAGGCGCTCGCCTACGACGAGCGGATCGGCGGCAAGTTCCTCAACTCCGGCCTCGGTTTCGGCGGCGGCTGCCTGCCCAAGGACATCCGGGCGTTCATGGCCCGGGCCGGCGAGCTCGGCGCCGACCAGGCGCTGACCTTCCTGCGCGAGGTCGACTCGATCAACATGCGGCGCCGCTCCCGGATGGTCGAGCTGGCCCGCGAGCAGTGCGGCGGCGGCTTCCTGGGCCGCCGGGTCGCCGTCCTCGGCGCCGCCTTCAAGCCCAACTCGGACGACATCCGGGACTCCCCCGCCCTCAACGTGGCCGCCCAGATCCAGCTCCAGGGCGCCCAGGTCACCGTCTACGACCCGAAGGCCGTGGACAACGCCCGCAAGATGTTCCCGTCCCTCACCTACGCCCACTCCGCCCTGGAGGCCGCCGAGGGCGCCCACGTGGTCCTCCACCTCACCGAGTGGTCCGAGTTCCGCGAGCTGGACCCGTCCGCGCTCGGCGCCGTGGTCGCCGAACGCCGCCTCCTCGACGGCCGCAACGTCCTGGACGCCGAGGCCTGGCGGGCCGCCGGCTGGACCTACCGCGCCCTGGGCCGCCCGAGCTGACGAGTCCGCTCCCGAGCGCCCGTCCCCGACCCCGGGGACGGGCGCTCGCGCGTTCCCGGACCCAAGTATTTGAACATGTTCAACTCTCGTGCGAGGATCGGGCCACCCGCTGTCCGCCGTGGTCCGAAGACCGGGGGGTCCTTCATGCGCAAGTCGTTCATCCGGTCGGCCGTCGGCTGCGCGGCGGCCGCGCTCCTGCTCTTCTTCGCGAGCCGCTTCGTGCTCGCCCTCGACGACCTCGCCTCCGGCAAACCCGTCAAGGCCGACTGCTCGGAGGTCGTGGACTTCGCGGGCGGATCCATGCCCGCGCAGGCCACCGGGGCCCGCTGCACGGACACCAGCGGCTGGCAGGAGCAGGGGTACACCGGCGAGTTCCGGATGCCCCGGACCGACCTGGCCGCCCGACTGGTCGCCGCGTTCCCGCGCGTCCGGCTGATCAGCGACGAGACCTGGGGAATGACCCTCCGGAACCGCGACGAGACCGATGAGAACCGGCCCCGGGGGAAGGCCTGGGTCGTCGAACTGGAGATCACGTACGACAACGACACGACGGCCCTGGTCAAGCTCAACGCCACCAACATCTGAGCCCAGGAATCCGGCGCCCGCGAACGTCGTTGGTACCGGCATGACGAGCTACGGCGACGAAGCGGCGGTCCGCGAGATCCTCACCCGCACCGGCGACACCTGGGCAGTGGTGGGCCTGTCCAGCAACACCGCCCGGGCCGCGTACGGGGTGGCCAGGGCGCTCCAGGAGTACGGCAAGCGGATCGTGCCCGTGCACCCGAAGGCCGAGACGGTCCTCGGCGAGCAGGGCTACGCCTCGCTCGCCGAGGTGCCGTTCCCGGTCGACGTGGTGGACGTGTTCGTGAACAGCGCGCTCGCCGGGGAGGTGGCCGACCAGGCGGTGGCCGCCGGGGCGAGGGCGGTCTGGTTCCAGCTGGGTGTCGTCGACGAGGCCGCCTACGGGCGGACCCGTGCGGCCGGGCTCGCCATGGTGATGGACAGGTGCCCGGCCATCGAGATCCCCAGGCTTCAGGCCTGAGGGCCGTCCAGCTGCGCGATGGTGGCGATGGACGGGCGGCGGCTCGCGCGCAGCCCGGCGGCCGCCGATTCGGCGTCGCGCAGGACGCGCACGGCGTTGTGCCAGGTGAGCTTGGCCAGGTCGGCCTCCGACCAGTGGCGGCCGAGGAGTTCGGCGACCAGGTTGGGGTAGCCGGCCACCGAGTCCAGGCCGTCCGGCAGGAAGGCGGTGCCGTCGAAGTCGCCGCCGATGCCGATGTGGTCGATGCCGGCCACCTCGCGCATGTGGTCGAGGTGGTCGGCGACGGTGGCCGGGGTGGCGATCGGGCGCGGGTTGGCGGCCTCGAAGGCGCGCTGGCGCTCCATGGCCGGCGGGGTGGTGTCCAGCGGGTGGAAGCCGTGGGCGCGCATGTTCTCGTCGGCGGCCCGGGTCCAGTCGATGGCGGCGGGCAGGATGAACTTGGGCACGAAGGTCGCCATCGCCACGCCCCCGTTGGCGGGCAGCTGGGCGAGCACGTCGTCCGGGATGTTGCGCGGGTGGTCGCAGACCGCGCGCGAGGAGGAGTGCGAGAAGACCACCGGCGCCTCGGTCACCCGCAGGGCGTCGCGCATGGTGTCGGCGGAGACGTGCGAGAGGTCGACCAGCATGCCGAGCCGGTTCATCTCCCGGACGACCTCCTCGCCGAACCGGGTCAGCCCGCCGGCCACCGGCTTGTCGGTCGCGGAGTCCGCCCACGGCACGTTGTCGTTGTGGGTGAGCGTCAGGTAGCGCACGCCCAGCTCGTACAGGGCGCGCAGGGTGGCCAGCGAGCAGTCGATGGAGTGGCCGCCCTCGGCGCCCATCAGGGAGGCGATCCGGCCCTCGGCGCGGGCGGCCTCGATGTCCGCGGCGGTACGGGCCAGACGCAGCCGGTCCGGGTAGCGCTCGACCAGGGCGTGGACGAAGTCGATCTGTTCCAAGGTGGCGCTCACGGCGTGGTCGCCGGCCAGCGAGGAGGGGACGTAGACGGACCAGAACTGCGCGCCGACCCCGCCCTCCGCGAGGCGGGCGAGGTCGGTGTGCAGGCGGTCGCTCTGGTCGGCGGCGAGGTCGAGCGCGCCGAGGTCGTATCCGGCCTGCTCGCGCATCGCCCAGGGGAGGTCGTTGTGGCCGTCCACCACGGGGGCGGTGCGCAGCAGGGCGCGGGCGCGGTCCAGCGGGGTGGGGGAGTCCGTCCGAGAAGTCATACGGGTTGTTCTACCCCACCCCCACCAGGGGAATTACTTGCCGAAGCCGAAGGAGGAGGAACCGGCCACCTTGGCGCGCAGCTTCTGGCCCTTCTCGGTGGCCTGGTTGTTCAGCTCGGCCTGGAACTCGGTCATCTTCTCGGTGAGCTCGGGGTCGAAGGCGGCGAGCATCCGCACCGCGAGCAGGCCGGCGTTGCGCGCGCCGGCCACCGAGACGGTCGCCACCGGCACGCCGGCGGGCATCTGGACGATCGACAGCAGGCTGTCCATGCCGTCCAGGTAGCGCAGCGGCACCGGCACGCCGATGACCGGCAGCGGGGTGACGGAGGCGAGCATGCCCGGCAGGTGGGCCGCGCCGCCGGCGCCGGCGATGATCGCCTTCAGGCCGCGCAGGTGGGCGTTCTCGCCGTACGCGACCATCTCGCGGGGCATCCGGTGGGCGGAGACGACGTCCACCTCGTAGGGGATCTCGAACTCGTCGAGCGCCTGGGCGGCGGCCTCCATGACCGGCCAGTCGGAGTCCGAGCCCATCACGATGCCGACGAGGGGGGCGGTCGAAGCGGGGCTCATTCGGTGATCGTTCCTCGCAGGTAGGCGGCCGCGTGGCGGGCGCGCTCGCGGACGTCTTCGAGGTCGTCCCCGAAGACGTTGACGTGGCCGACCTTGCGGCCGGGCTTCACGTCCTTCCCGTACATGTGGATCCGCAGCCCGGGGTCGCGGGCCATGCAGTGCAGGAAGGGGCGGTACATGTCCGGGTAGTCGCCGCCGAGGACGTTGACCATGACGGTCCACTTGGCACGCGGGCGGGGGTCGCCGAGCGGGAGGTCGAGGACGGCCCGCAGGTGGTTCTCGAACTGCGAGGTGACGGCGCCGTCCTGGGTCCAGTGCCCGGAGTTGTGCGGGCGCATGGCCAGCTCGTTGACCAGGATGCGGCCGTCCCGGGTCTGGAACAGCTCGACGGCGAGGTGGCCGACGATGCCGAGGTCGCCGGCGATCCGCAGGGCGAGCTGCTGGGCCTCGTCGGACAGGGCCGGGTCGAGGTCCGGCGCGGGGGCGGTGACCTCGGCGCAGACGCCGTTCTCCTGGACGCTCTCCACCACCGGGTAGGCGACGGCCTGCCCGCTGGGCGAGCGGACCACGTTGGCGGCCAGCTCGCGGACGAAGTCGACCTTCTCCTCGGCCAGCACCGCGACGCCGGCCAGGAACGGGGCCTGCGCCTGCTCCTCGTCGTCGACGACCCAGACGCCCTTGCCGTCGTAGCCGCCGCGGACGGTCTTGAGGACGACCGGGTAACCGGAGCCCTCCTCGGCGAAGGCGGTGACGTCGGCCGGGTCGGCGACGATCCGGTGCCGGGGGCAGGGCACGTCGATGGAGTCCAGCTTGGCCCGCATCACGCCCTTGTCCTGGGCGTTGACCAGCGCGTCCGGGCCGGGGCGGACGGCGATGCCGTCGGCCTCCAGGGCCCGCAGGTGCTCGGTGGGGACGTGCTCGTGGTCGAAGGTGATCACGTCGCAGCCGGCGGCGAAGGCGCGCAGGGTGTCGAGGTCGCGGTAGTCGCCGAGGACGACGTCGGACACCACCTGTGCGGCGGAGTCCTGGGGCGTGTCGGCGAGGAGTTTGAACCTGACCCCGAGCGGGATGCCCGCCTGGTGTGCCATGCGGGCCAGCTGCCCGCCACCGATCATGCCCACCACTGGAAAATTCACATTGCCCGGGGAAGTCACGCGGCCCAGGATATCCGGGCCGGTCGGGGGCGGTGGAGCCGCAGGTGGGGCCGTCGGGGCGGACGCGCGTAGATGTCAACCTGTCGCCCTGGGGGCTGAGCCGTTCGATGGAAGCGGGTAGCCTGGACGGCCAGGTCCTGGTCTGCGCGGTCCGATCATGTGCGTGCACGCAGGGCTCAAGGGGTGGCCGCGCCGTCGCGGCAGGCCCTTTCGTCCCGCAGGCACATGGAGGCAGTCCGGTATGGCGACGACCGCAGCTTCGAACCCCCCGCTCGCACAGAAGATGCGTGGGATCACGGGCGAAGTCGTGAAGTTCGGCATCGTCGGCCTGAGCGGCGTGGTGGTCAACTTCGCCGTCTTCTGGGTCTGCATCAACGGCATGGGCCTGGCCTCGGTCCGGTCGAACATCGTCGCGACGGTGATCGCGATCGCGACCAACTACCTGGGCTACCGCTACTGGCTCTACCGGGACCGCGACGCCGCCTCCCGCAGGCGCGAGATCACGCTCTTCCTGGTCTACAGCGGCATCGGCATGCTGATCGAGACCGGCGTCCTCGGCTTCTCGGTGTACGTGCTCGACCTGCGCTCGCACTACGAGCAGATCGGCGCCAAGGTGATCGGCCTCGCCGTGGCCACCGTGTTCCGCTTCGTCTCGTACCGCACCTGGGTGTTCAAGGCCGTGCCGGAGCCCGTCGGACTGCCCGCCCAGCAGGCGGTGGACGCCACCAGCGGCCAGGAGCTGGCCGCACAGGCCGAGCTGATGCTGGCCACCGAGCGGATCCGCCTCGCCAAGGCCGAGTAGGCCCCTCGCCCCTGCGCCCCTCGCACCCCCTTCGCTCCTCGCAGCCCCGGCAGCCCGAACGCGGCCGCCGGGGCTTGCCGTGTCCGCCGGGCTTGCCGTGTCCGCCGCGACCGGAGGACAGTGGTTACCGAGGGCGAGCACGGCCGGCGGACGATCGTGGCCGAGGGGGTCCAGGAGGCTCGCCATGACGTTCGTCCAGATCATCGACTGCAGGACCGACAGGCTCGACGACCTCAACCGGCTGCTGGACACCTGGGTCGAGGCGACCCGGGGCAGGCGGACCGCTTCCCACGCGGTGATCGGCACCGACCGTTCCGACACCGCGCACGTGGTGCAGATCGTGGAGTTCCCCTCCTACGCGGCGGCGATGGAGAACTCCGCCCTGCCCGAGACCGACCGGATCTTCCACGAGATGGTGGCGCTCTGCGACGCGCCGCCCACCTTCACCGACCTCGACGTGGTCCGCGACGCGCAGTTCGACTAGGGCGTGTCCGACCATTCGAGTCGGCCCCGGGCCCGTTCAGTCCTGGTGGCTGCGTCCGAGGAAGAGCGCGAACACCGCCGGCTTCAGCGAGAGCAGTTCGAGCCGCCCGCCGTCCGCCTCCGCGAGGTCGCGGGCGACGGCCAGACCGATGCCGGTGGAGTTGCGCCCGCTGACCGCGCGTTCGAACACCCGGTTGCCGAGGTCCGCCGGCACGCCCGCGCCCTCGTCCTGGACCTCGACCACCGCCGAGGTGCCGGACGGCCGGACCCGCAGGGTGATCGTCCCGGCGCCGTGCATCAGCGAGTTCTCGATCAGGGTGGCCAGCACCTGGGCGACCGTCCCCGGGGTGCCGACCGCGGTGACCCCGTGCAGCCCCTCCAGGGAGAGCACCCGGCCCTGCTCCCGCAGCGTCGGGCCCCACTCCTCCACCTGCTGCTTGATCACCTCGTCCAGGTCGAAGGCGACGGCGGTGGGGCTGCGCGGGTCGCGCTGGGTGGTGAGCAGCCGCTGGACCACGTCGGTGAGCCGCTCGACCTGCTGGAGGGCGATGGTCGCCTCCTCCTTGACCGTCTCCGGCTCCTCGGCGAGGGCGGTGATCTCCTCCAGCCGCATGGAGAGCGCGGTGAGCGGGGTGCGCAGCTGGTGCGAGGCGTCGGCGGCGAGCCGGCGCTCGGCGGTGAGCATCCGGGCGATCCGCTCGGCGCTGGTGTCCAGCACCTCGGCGACCCGGTCGAGCTCGGGCACCCCGTAGCGGCGGTCGCGCGGGCGCGGGTCGCCGGAGCCGAGCCGCTCGGCGGTCTCGGCGAGGTCGGTGAGCGGCCGGGCGAGCCGCTTGGCCTGCCAGACGGCGAGGGCCACCGCGGCCTGGACTGCGAGCAGGGCGACCACGCCGAGCAGCAGCAGGTTGTTGGCGATCTCGTGGTCGACGTCCTCGCGGGACTGTTCGACGGTGACGGTCTCGCCGCTGTTGCCGCGCTCGACGGCCTTCAGCAGGTGGTTCCCGGCGGGGCGCTCGCCCGCGGAGACCACCGGCTGGCCGGGCACCTGCACCTCGACGTAGCTGCCCTCGGTGATCTGGCTCTCGAAGGCCCGCCCGGTGACCGGCTCCCCCGCGGCGAGCCGGCTCTCGACCAGGGCGAGCACCCGGACGGCGGCCGCGTCCACCCGGTCCTGGGCCGAGTTGACGATGGTCCGCTTCTCGACCAGGGCGAGCGGTACGCAGAACACCACGACGACCACCAGGACGACGCCCAGCAGCGAGTTGATCATCCTGCGTTTCACGCTGCCGCTCCCCGGGGTGTTCCACTGCCGCGGGCCGAGGGCCCGTTCTCCGTCAGGGACTAATTCTTCTCGAACCGGAACCCGACTCCGCGCACGGTGGCGATGTAGCGGGGGTTGGCCGCGTCGTCGCCGAGCTTCTTGCGGAGCCAGGAGATGTGCATGTCCAGGGTCTTGGTGGAGGTCCACCAGGTGGTGTCCCAGACCTGCCGCATGATCTCCTCGCGGGTGACCACCCGGCCGGCGTCCCGGACCAGGACCCGCAGCAGCTCGAACTCCTTGGCGGAGAGGGTGAGTTCCTCGTCGCCGAGCCAGGCGCGGTGGGACTCGATGTCGATCTTCACACCGTGCGCGCCGGTGGTGAGCTGGTCGACGTTGCCGCGCCGGAGCAGGGCCCGGACGCGGGCGAGCAGTTCGGCCAGGCGGAAGGGCTTGGTGACGTAGTCGTCGGCACCGGCATCCAGGCCGACCACGGTGTCCACCTCGTCCGCGCGGGCGGTGAGCACGAGGACGGGGCAGCTCTTGCCGTCGGCACGCAGGCGGCGGCAGACCTCCAGGCCGTCCATCTCGGGCAGGCCGAGGTCCAGGACGACGAGGTCGACCTCCTCGGTGAGGCCCGCGGCCAGTGCGGTCGGACCGTCCTCGCGGACGAGCACCTCATAGCCCTCGCGTCGCAGGGCCCGGGCGAGCGGTTCGGAGATCGCCGGATCGTCCTCGGCGAGCAGCACACAGGTCATGTGGTGATGGTAGTCCGCCGGGGTAACGCCGGATGCCCTGTGAGGTAGTTCACAGAGCGTGATCGTTATACAAGACCCCGATCGCACCCAACGGGCCGCAGCGGACCGGCCGTTCGGCGAAGAATCTCCGTTTGGATCTTGAAACCGAAGGAAGATGCGCCCATCTACCATCGATAGATCGGGAAGATCTAACGCCGACTTTGCCATTCCCATACCTGATTCAAGGCTTTTGTCATCTGATAAAGCCAAATGTCGCCACGTAGAGTGGTTTCGTCCACGTCCGCCGCCACCCCCCTAGGCGGACGCTGTCAGGCAAGGAACCACTACTCATGGCGTCGAAGACCCTGGACGCCGACATGACGTCGGCCTCTCCCGGCGGCAAGACCTTCCTCGGGCATCCCCGAGGTCTTGCCACCCTGTTCATGACCGAGATGTGGGAGCGCTTCTCCTACTACGGCATGCGCGCCCTGCTCATCTACTACCTGGTCTCCGGTGGCGCCGACGCCGCCGTGGGCAGCCAGGGCGGCGGCCTCGCCATGACGGCGACGACGGCGACGGCGATCTACTCCGTCTACGTCTCGATGGTCTACCTCATGGCCTACCCCGGCGGCTGGTTCGGTGACCGGGTCTGGGGTGCCCGCAAGACCGTCGCCATCGCCGGTTTCGTGATCATGTTCGGCCACATCGCGCTGGCCGTCCCGGGCCAGGCGGCGTTCTTCCTCGGCCTGCTCCTCGTCGCGCTCGGCTCCGGGCTGCTGAAGGCCAACATCTCCACGATGGTCGGCCAGCTCTACAACGGCCCCGAGGACCCGCGCCGCGACGGTGGCTTCACCGTCTTCTACATGAGCATCAACCTCGGTGCCTTCGTCGCCCCGTTCATCATCGGGACGATCGGCAAGGAGTACAGCTGGCACCTGGGCTTCGGTATCGCCGCGGTCGGCATGGCCTTCGGCCTGGTGCAGTTCCTGCTGGGCAGCCGCCACCTGAGCCCCAAGAGCAGCAAGGTCCCCAACCCGCTCAAGCCCGCGGAGCGCAACAGCCTGCTGGTGAAGGCCGGCATCGCCGTCGCCGCCACCGCCGTCTTCTACGCCGTGATCGTCGGGCTGGGCGTCTACACCCTGAACTGGGCCCTCGTCCCGCTCACCCTGGCCGGTCTGCTCATCCCGATCGCCGTGCTGGTCCGGATCAAGCGCGACAAGGACCTCAGCGCCGGCGAGCAGTCCAAGATGTCCGCCTACATCTGGTTCTTCGCCGCGGCCGCCATCTTCTGGATGATCTACGACCAGGGCGGGTCGACCCTCTCCCTGTTCGCCGACAAGAAGACCGCCGACAGCCTGTTCGGCCTCGGCTTCTCGGCCACCTGGTACCAGTCGCTCAACCCGCTGTTCGTGATGGCGCTCGCGCCGGTGTTCGCCTGGCTGTGGCTGTGGCTCTCCCGCCGCAACAAGGAGCCGAACACCATCGTGAAGTTCTCGATGGGCCTGGTCCTGGTCGGCGCCTCGTTCTTCATCTTCATCATCCCGATGAACATGGCGGACGGCGGCACCATGGTCTCCCCGATGTGGCTCGTCTCGATCTACCTGATCCAGACCATCGGTGAGCTCTGCCTCTCCCCGGTCGGCCTCTCGGTCACCACCAAGATGGCGCCGCAGAAGTACGCCTCCCAGATGATGGGCGTCTGGTTCCTCGCCGTCACCGCCGGTGACTGCACCACCAGCCTGCTCTCGCTGGCCGGCGTCAACCTCGACGGCAACGGGATCATCGCGATGCAGGCGTCGCTCGCGGTCCTCGCCGGGCTCGCCGTCTTCGGCTACCGCAAGCGCGTCCAGGCCCTCATGGGCGACGTGCGCTGACGGACCGGCCTACGGCTCACGACTCCGGGGCCGCCGTGGATTCCTGAGATCCGCGGCGGCCCCGGCCGTCTTTTCCCGGCCCCGGCCGTCCTCCGCCCCGGTCACCCAGGCCACCCGGGCCGCCCCGGTCTCCGAGGCCACCCGGGCCGCCCCCGCCGCCGGGCGTTACGCGCTCGACACGGGCCCGGCGGCCGTGCCTATGGTGCCCCTCATGACGACCCCCTCCTTACCCCGTCAGCTGGCCCGCACCCGGCGGTTCACCCTGGGCGTCCCCGTCCAGCCGGAGCCCTCGCCGGACGGCACCACCGTGCTCTTCCTGCGCGGCCGGTCCGGCACCGACCCGCTCGCCTGCCTCTGGGCCCTGGACACCGCCACCGGCGAGGAACGGCTGATCGCGGACCCGGCCGTGCTCGGCGCCGCCGAGGGCATCGCCGGGTACAGCACCGACGCCGCCGGCGCGCTCGCCGCCTTCGCGCTGGACGGCGCCCTGTGGCTGGCCGACACCGCCCGCGGCACCGTCCGTGCCGTCCCCGTCCCCGGCCCGCCGCAGGACCCCCGGCTCGACCCGGCCGGCCGCCGGATCGCCTACGTCGCCGCCGGCGCCCTGCGGGTGGTCGGCGTCGACGGCACGGACGACCGTCCGCTCGCCGAACCCGAGGCCGAGGACGTCTCCTACGGGCTCGCCGAGTACGTCGCCTCCGAGGAGATGTTCCGCGACCGCGGCCACTGGTGGTCCCCCGACGGCACAGCGCTGCTGGTCGCCCGGGTCGACAACCGCCCGCTCGCCCGCCTCTTCCTGGCCGACCCCGCCGACCCGCACCGCCCGCCGCGCGCCGTCCGCTACCCGCTGGCCGGCACCGCCAACGCCGAGGTCTCGCTGCGGCTGCTCGGCCTCGACGGCACGGACACCGGGGTCCGCTGGGACCGCGCCGCCTTCGAGTACCTCACCGCCGCCGGCTGGGACGGCCACGGCCCGTACGCCGCCGTGCAGAGCCGCGACCAGCGCACCGTCCGCACCCTGGCGATCGAGCCGGACGGCGCCACCCGGGTGCTCGCCGAACGGCAGGACGCGCACTGGATCGAGCTGCTCCCCGGCCTGCCGGCCCGCACCGGGGGCGGCGCCCTGGTGGACACCGCCGACCTGGGCGACACCCGGCACCTGACCGTCGACGGCAAGCCGGTCACCCCGCCCGGGCTCCAGCTGCGCGCGGTACTCGGGACGGACGGCGAGCAGGTCCTGTTCACCGCCTCCGACGAACCCACCGAGACCCACCTCTGGACGTACGGACCGGACACCGGCCCACGACGGCTCAGCAGCGGCCCCGGCCTGCACACCGGGGTGCGGCGCGGCGGCACGCTGGTCCTCACCACCCGCACCCCCGGGCACCCCGGCGGCTTCACGACCGCTCTACGGGAAGGGTCGGCACCCCTCCCGCTCACCTCGTACGCCGAGCCGCCCATCGTCACCCCGCGGCCCGAACTGCTCCGGCTCGGCCCGCACGCCCTGCGCGCCGCGCTCTTCCGCCCCGCCGGCCACCGCCCCGGGGACGGCCCGCTACCCGTCCTGCTCGACCCGTACGGCGGGCCCGCGCTGCAGAAGGCCACCACCGGCGGCCCCTGGTGGGACCACGTCTCGCAGTGGTTCGCCGACCAGGGCTTCGCGGTGCTCGTGGTGGACGGCCGTGGCACTCCCGGACGCGGGCCCCGGTGGGAGAAGGCCGTGTACGGCGACAAGACGACGCTCCCGCTGGCGGACCAGGTCGAGGGCCTGCGGGCGGCCGACCGGCTGCGGCCCGGACTGCTCGACCTCGACCGGGTCGGCATCCGCGGCTGGTCCTACGGCGGCTACCTCGCCGCCCTCGCGGTGCTGCGCCGCCCGGACGTCTTCCACGCCGCCTCCGCCGGGGCCGCCCCCACCGACTGGCGGTTCTACGACACCCACTGGCAGGAGCGCTTCCTCGGCCACCCCGACGAGCACCCCGAGCACTACGACAGCGGTTCGCTGATCTCCCTGGCGCCGGAGCTCCGCCGCCCGCTGCTGCTGATCCAGGGCCTCGCCGACGACAACGTCTACCCGGCCCACACCCTGCGGCTGTCCGCCGCCCTGCTCGCCGCCGGCCGCCCGCACGAGGTCCTCCCACTGCGCGCCACCGGTCACCGGCCCACCGACGAGGCGGTGGTGGAGAACCTGCTGCACCACGAACTGCACTTCCTGCGAAGCTCGTTGGACCTGGCATGAGCGAAGGCCCGCCCCCGGTCGCAGGACCGGGGGCAGGCCTTCCACGGACGTGCCCTCAGACCTCCCGGACGCCCGCCCGCCAGACCGCCGCCGTCAGCGGCACTCCCGGCCGGTAGGCCAGGTGGACGTGCGAGGGCGCGTCCAGCAGCAACAGGTCCGCGCGGGCACCGGGGGCGATCACCCCCACGTCACTGCGCCGCAGCGCCCGCGCGCCGCCCGCCGTCGCTGCCCAGACCGCCTCGTCCGGGGTCATCCCCATCTCCCGCACCGCGACCGCGATGCAGAACGCCATCGAACTGGTGAAGCTGGAGCCCGGGTTGCAGTCGGTGGACAGCGCCACCACCGCGCCCGCGTCCAGCAACCTGCGCCCGCTCGGGTACTCGGCCCGGGTGGAGAACTCCGCCCCCGGCAGCAGGGTCGCGACCGTCGCCGACCCCGCCAGCGCCGCCACGTCCTCGTCCGTCAGGTGGGTGCAGTGGTCCGCCGAGGCGGCCCCCAGTTCGACGGCCAGCTGCACGCCCGGCCCGTAGGTGAGCTGGTTGGCGTGCACGCGCGGCGTGAGGCCCTTCTCGATCCCCGCCGTCAGAACAGCCCGCGCCTGGTCCCCGTCGAACGCGCCCTTCTCGCAGAACACGTCCACCCAACGGGCGTGCGGGGCGCAGGCGTCCAGCATCTCGCCGGTGACCAGGTCGACGTACCCGGCCGGGTCCCCGGCGTACTCGGGGGCGACCACGTGGGCGCCCAGGTAGGTGGTCTCCGGGGTGTGCGCGGCGGCGATCCGCAGGGCGCGCGCCTCGTCCTCGACCGTCAGCCCGTAGCCGGACTTGCACTCGATGGTGGTGGTGCCCTGGCGCACCGCCTCCCGGACGAACCGGGCCAGGTTGGCGTCCAGTTCGGCGTCGCTCGCCGCCCGGGTGGCCGCCACCGTGGTCCGGATGCCGCCCGCCGTGTACGGCTGCCCGGACATCCGGGCGTTGAACTCGGCGGTGCGGTCGCCCGCGAACACCAGGTGGGCGTGCGAGTCGACGAAGCCGGGCAGCAGGGCCCGGCCCTCGGCGTCGAAGCGCTCGTCCGCCGCCGGGGCCTGCGCGGCCGGGCCGACCCAGGCGACGGTGCCGCCGTCGACCACCACGGCCGCGTCGGTGAGCAGGCCGAGCGGCCCGGCGCCCTGCCCGGGGTCGTTGGTGACCAGGCTGCCGATGCCCGTGATCAGGGTGGTCGTGGTGCTCAAGACAACGCCTTCCGAAGGGAGTTGAACAGGGTCAGTAGTCCAGTGCGCCGATCGCGGAGCGCAGCGCGCCCGGCACGTCGGTCACCAGTCGGTGCACGCCGTCCCGGACGACGTGCCGGCCGCCGACCACGACGTGCCGCACGTCCGCCGCCGAGGCCGCGAAGACCGCGATCTCGGCGCCGAGCCGGGGCGGCGGTCCCGCCGTGCGGACGGTGTCCAGCGCGATCACCGTGAAGTCGGCGAGCGCCCCGGCCTCGATCCGTCCGGCCTCCGGCCAGCCGAGCGAGGCGTGGCCGTCCTCGGTCCCGGCCCGCAGCAGCGCGTTCGCCGTCCAGTGGCCGCGGGTGCGGGTGCGCAGCCGCTCGTCCAGCTCCAGCGCGCGGGCCTCCTCGAACGGGTCGATCACCGCGTGGCTGTCGCTGCCCAGGGTGATCGGGGAACCCGCCGAGGCCAGCCGGCGGGCCGGGCCGATGCCGTCCGCGAGGTCCCGCTCGGTGGTGGGGCACATGCAGACCGTGGTGGAGGAGTCGGTGAGCAGCCGGACGTCCTCGTCGGTCAGATGGGTGGCGTGCACGGCCGAGGTGCGCGGGCCGAGCGCGCCGTGGTCGGCGAGCAGCCTCGTCGGGGTGACGCCGTGCGCGGCCAGGCAGGCGTCGTTCTCGGCGGTCTGCTCGGAGAGGTGGACGTGCAGCGGCGCCGCGCGCACCGACGCCCAGTGCGCGACGGTGCCCAGCTGCTCGGCCGGGACGGCCCGCACCGAGTGGACGGCGGCGCCGATCCGGGCGTGCTCGCGCGGCTTGAGCGCGTCCGCCCGGACCGCCCAGGCCTCCGCGTCGCCGTCGCTGAACCGCAGCTGCGGCCTGGTCGGCTCGGCGCCGAAGCCGGAGGAGAGGTAGCAGGTGTCCAGCAGGGTGATCCGGATGCCGGCCCGGGCGGCGGCCTCGATCAGCGCCTCGCCCATCGCGTTCGGGTCGGTGTAGCGGACGCCGCCGGGCGCGTGGTGCAGGTAGTGGAACTCGCCGACGGCCGTGATGCCGGCCAGCGCCATCTCGGCGTAGACGGCGGTCGCGAGCTCCAGGTAGCGGTCCGGGTCCAGCGCGCCGGCGAACCGGTACATGGTGTCGCGCCAGGTCCAGAAGGTGCCGGAGCCGACCTGGACGTGCCCGCGCAGCGCCCGGTGGAAGGCGTGCGAGTGGGCGTTCGCCTGACCGGGCAGCAGCAGCCCGTCGAGCCGGACGGCGTCGGGCGGGCAGGGGCCGCTGTCCGGGGTGACGGCGGCGATCGTGCCGCCGGGGCCGGTGGTGATCAGCACGTCCGGCTCGACCACCGGCCCGTTGTCGTGCGGCAGCCAGGCGTACTGCGCCCAGTAGCGCACGTGCTCGTTCACTGGCACGCCAGGTCCTCCAGTACGTCGGCGAGGGCGGCGACCCCGGCCAGGCAGTCGGCCTGCTCGGCGTGCTCGGCCGGGGAGTGCGAGACGCCGGTGGGGTTGCGCACGAACAGCATGGCGGTCGGGATCGCGGAGGCCAGGATGCCGGCGTCGTGTCCCGCGCCGGTGGGCAGCACCGGGGCGTCCAGCAGCTTGGCCAGCCGGTCGCGCAGCGGCCCGTCGAAGTCCACCACCGGGGTGTAGGACTCGCGGGTCAGCTCGACCCGGACGCCGTCGCGCTCGCCGCGCTCGGCGGCGGCCCGCTCGATCTCGGCGACCAGCTCGGTCAGGGTGCGCTCGTCGGCGGCCCGGGAGTCCAGCCAGCCGCGCACCAGCGAGGCGATCGCGTTGGTGCCGTTGGGCTCCACCGCGACCTTCCCGAAGGTGGCCAGCGCGCCCGCCAGCTTGGCCTTCTTGCGGGCGGCGAGCACGGTGTTGGCGTAGGTCAGCATCGGGTCGCGGCGGTCCTCGATCCGGGTGGTGCCGGCGTGGTTGGCCTCGCCGTGGAAGTCGAACCGCCAGCGGCCGTGCGGCCAGATCGCGCCCGCCACGCCGACCGGCTGCCCCTCGGCGAGGCAGCGGCCCTGCTCGACGTGGAGCTCGACGAAGGCGCCGATCCGGGCCAGCCGGTCGTCGTCCGCGCCGATCGCGGTCGGGTCGTAGCCGGCCTTCTCCATCGCGTCGGGCAGCCGCTGGCCGTCGATGTCGCGCAGCTCGTACGCGGCCTCGCGGGACAGCACCCCGGCGGTCAGCCGGGAGCCGATGCAGGCCACCCCGAACCGGGCGCCCTCCTCGTCGCCGAAGTTGACGATCGCCAGGGGCTTGGTGAGCTCCGTTCCCCTGGCGCGCAGTTCGTCCAGCGCGGCGAAGGAGGAGACCACCCCGAGCGGGCCGTCGAAGGCCCCGCCGTCCGGGACGGAGTCCAGGTGCGAGCCGGTGACGACCGCCCCCTGCCCGTTCGGGTCGCCCAGCCAGGCCCACTGGTTGCCGTTGCGGTCCAGCTCGTACGTCAGGCCACGGCTGCGGGCCTGCTGCTCGAACCAGGCGCGGCACTCGGCGTCGGCGGAGTTCCAGGCGAAGCGGCGGTAGCCGCCGGAGGAGGCGGAGCGGCCCACGGGGAGCAGCTCCGCCCACATCTCTTCGAACGACGGAACCGTCACAGCTCACCCATGGGAACGCGCACGCCGCGCTCGTCGGCGACCTCGACCGCCCGGTCGTAGCCGGCGTCGACGTGCCGGATGACGCCCATGCCCGGGTCGTTGGTGAGCACCCGGCGGATCTTCTCGCCGGCCAGCGGCGTGCCGTCGGCCACGGTGACCTGACCGGCGTGGATCGAGCGGCCGATGCCGACGCCGCCGCCGTGGTGGATGGAGACCCAGGAGGCGCCGGAGGCCACGTTGACCATGGCGTTGAGCAGCGGCCAGTCGGCGATCGCGTCCGAGCCGTCCAGCATCGCCTCGGTCTCCCGGTACGGGGAGGCGACCGAGCCGCAGTCCAGGTGGTCGCGGCCGATGACGATCGGCGCGGACAGCTCGCCGGAGGCGACCATGTCGTTGAAGCGCTCGCCGGCCTTGTCGCGCTCGCCGTAGCCGAGCCAGCAGATGCGCGCGGGCAGGCCCTGGAAGTGCACCTTCTCCTGGGCCATCTTGATCCAGCGGTGCAGCGACTCGTTCTCCGGGAAGAGGTCGAGCACGGCCTTGTCGGTCTTGGCGATGTCCTGCGGGTCGCCGGACAGGGCCGCCCAGCGGAACGGGCCCTTGCCCTCGCAGAACAGCGGGCGGATGTACGCGGGGACGAAGCCGGGGAAGGCGAAGGCGCGGTCGTAGCCGGCCAGCTGGGCCTCGCCGCGGATCGAGTTGCCGTAGTCGAAGACCTCGGCGCCGCGGTCCAGGAAGCCGACCATGGCCTCGACGTGCTTGGCCATCGACTCGCGCGAGCGGGTGGTGAACTCCGCGGGCTTCTCGGCCGCGTAGGTGGCCATGTCGTCGAAGGCGACGCCGATCGGCAGGTAGCTCAGCGGGTCGTGGGCGCTGGTCTGGTCGGTGACGATGTCGATCGGCGCGTCCATCGCGAGCAGCTGCGGGAAGAGCTCGGCGGCGTTGCCCAGCAGGCCGATGGAGAGCGGCTGCTTCTTGTCGCGGGCCGCGGTGGCCAGCTCCAGCGCGTGCGCGAGGTTCTTGGCCTCGACGTCCAGGTAGCGGTGCTCGATCCGGCGGGAGATCCGGGACGGGTCGCAGTCGATGCAGATCGCCACGCCCCCGTTCATGGTGACGGCCAGCGGCTGGGCGCCGCCCATCCCGCCGAGGCCGGCGGTGAGGGTGATGGTGCCTTCCAGCGAACCGTTGTACCGCTTGTTGGCGACGGCGGCGAAGGTCTCGTAGGTGCCCTGGAGGATGCCCTGGGTGCCGATGTAGATCCACGAGCCGGCGGTCATCTGCCCGTACATGGTGAGCCCGAGGCTCTCCAGCCGGCGGAACTCCTCCCAGTTGGCCCAGTCGCCGACCAGGTTGGAGTTGGCGATGAGCACGCGCGGCGCCCACTCGTGGGTCTGCATCACGCCGACCGGCCGCCCGGACTGGACCAGCATGGTCTCGTCCTGCTTCAGGCCCTCCAGCGTCCTCACCATGGCGTCGAAGGAGCGCCAGTCCCGCGCGGCCTTGCCCGTGCCGCCGTAGACCACCAGCTTGGACGGGTGCTCGGCCACCTCGGGGTCGAGGTTGTTCATCAGCATCCGCAGGGCCGCCTCCTGCTGCCACCCCTGCGCCGTCAGCCCCGTCCCACGCGCCGCGCGCACCTCACGCGGCCCGCTCGCCTGCTGCACCATAGTTCGGCCTCCCTGCGGATGGATTCATTCAAGCTATGTTCGATTGAATATAACTAAACAGTCGGCTTTCGACCAGACCCCGAAACCATCCGATCAACGCCCGAACCGGAACGCCTGCCGCCAGTAGCCTGCGACCGGAAGCACCAGCCGATCGGCCCAGCGGAGGACGCCATGGCAGCTGTTCCGGCACGCTCCGGCAGGCTGCGTCGCACCGCCGAAGGGATCGAGCGGCGCACCGGCCTGCGGGTCGAGATCATCGGCGGCACGCTGCTGATGTCGCCTCCCCGCCGAGGGAAACACGCCGGCACAGTGCGCCACCTGCGCGAAGACCTCGGACCGCAGCTGCCCGCGAACCTCGGCGCCTACGAGTCGTCATCGATCGCCCTGCCGGACGACGAGGACGACTACGCCACCCCCGACCTGATCGTGCTGCCCGTCGAATGGGAGAACGAGGACGACTGGCGGGCCGATCCCCGCCATGCCGCTCTCGCCGTTCAGGTCGTTCCCGGCCCCTCGCTCATCACCCACATCTCCACCAGGACCAGCTGGTACGCGATCGCAGGCGTTCCGGTCCTCCTCACGGTCGACCCCCGCAAGGGCGCCTGGACACTCCACACCCGCCCCCGCGACGGCGAGTACCAGGGCGTCCTGCACGGCACGTACGGCGAGGCCGTCCCGCTGCCCGCGCCGCTGCCCGCCGAGCTGGACACCTCCGGCCTTCCGCTGTACGCGCCGCGCGGCTGAGTCAGGCCGCCGCGCCGCCGTCCCAGTCGATGCCGATCTCGGCGAGCCAGCGGCGGTCGTCGGCGTCCGGGGCGGGCGGGGACGGCGGGCGGGGGATGTTCTGGACGGGGCCGAGGCCGTACTTCTCGGCGGCCGCGGCGGCGCGGGCGTCGGGTTCGATGACGCCGACGTGGACGGCCGACTCGTCGCCCGGGTCGAGGACGGTCAGTTCGGGTTCGGGCAGGCGCCGCAGGGTGACGCGGCGTCCGCAGGCGGGGCAGGACCATTCGTCGGCGCCCGAGGAGAGGCGGGCGACGAACTTCATCTCGTGGATCACGTGCATGGGTGGCACCCCCTGCAGGAGGGGATGCCCGGGTTTGTGACGGCTACTCCCCCGCCGCCGTTCCGGGCCGTGCTTGTTCCACGCTCATTCCAGGAAGAGGCCGCGCGCCGCCGCCGACTGCTCGATCGCCTCCAACCGGGCTTCCGCTCCCGGCAGTTCGTCGCACATGGACTGCAGCAGCACCCGGCCGAGCATCATCGGGGCGCACGCGGTGTCGAAGACCAGCCCGGTGCCGACGGCGGCCGGCAGCATCAGGTCGGACAGCTTGGCGACCGGCGCGAAGGCGCTGTCGGCCACGGTGAGCACCGTCAGCCCGCACTCGCGGGCCACCGTCAGCGCGTCCATCAGCTCCCGCGGGTAGCGCGGCAGCGCGAAGCAGAGCAGTGCGCTGGCCCCGGCCGCCCGGGCCTGTTCCAGCCGGTCGGCGAGCATGCTGCCGCCCTCGTCCAGCAGCCGGATGTCCGGGTGCACCTTGGCCGCGAAGTAGGCGAAGCCGCGGGCCTGCGCCGAGGCGGCCCGCAGGCCGAGCACCGGCAGCGGGCGGGAGGCGGCGAGCAGCCGGGCGGCCCGGGTGATCGGCTCCGGGTCGGCGAGGAGTTCGGCGAGGTGGCGCAGGTGGGCGATCTCGGCGAGCACGGCCTGCTGGTGCTCGTTGCGCACCGCGTCGTCCGGGGTCTCCGGCGCGGCCTGTTCGCCGCCGCCGAGTTCGCGCAGCTGCTTGCGCAGCGCCGGGTAGCCGTCATACCCGAGCGCGACCGCGAAGCGGGTGACGGAGGGCTGGCTGACGCCCGCGAGTTCGGCGACCTCGACGCTGGACAGGAACGGTGCCTCGGTGGCGTGCCGCACCAGCGAGTGGGCGATCCGGCGCTGGGTCGGCGTCAGCCGGTGCCCCTCGAACAGTTGGAGCAGCCGGGCGGAGGGGCCGACGCTGCCGGTCTCGTCGGTGGCGGTCATCAGCGGTACCTCCGGGTGCGAGGGGGTCGGACGACGACTGTGCAGGAGCGGGCCGCACCTGGCAAAGACGTCTCGTACGGCGGGACGTCCGGTGGGACGCCCCTTGGGTCGGACCGGTCGGGCGGGTCGGACCGGATCGGGCGGGTCGGACCGGGTCGGGGTAACCCTGATTTGTCCCTGAGCCCGCCCGGATTCCTCCTGCGAACGGATGGACCGGGGGCCCCGGCGGCCCCACCCTGGTTCCATGGACACTCGTCAGGACGAACTGCGGCGCGACCTCGACGCCACCCTCCAGGCCCGCAAGGAGCTCGGCAAGGAGTACGAGGAGGCACTCGTCGACTCCTTCATGAAGCGGCTCGACGCCCGGCTGGACGCCCGGGTCGAGCGGTCGGTGGCCCAGCGGTTGGACGACTACGAGCCGCGGTCCCCCCACCGGGGGCAGTCCCGCCGTTCGGGCTGGGGCAAGCGCTCCAACACCGGGCTCGCGGTGACCTCGCTGGTCCTCGGCATCCCGCTGACGGCGATCGCGGGCAGCCCGGAGAGCGGCGGCTTCGCCGGTCTGGTGGTCTGCTGGGCGGGCATCGTCGGGGTCAACCTGGCGGCCGCCCTGGGCGAGCTGCGCAACCGCCGGGACCGCGCGGAGCGCTCGCCGCGGAGCGACTGGGACTGAGCCCCCGTCACTCCGCGGCGACGCCACGACCCCGGCCGGCCGGGCCTCAGGCCAGCGGACCGGTGACCCGCTCGACCGCCCGCACCAGCTCGCCGGAGGCGACCAGCTCGGCGGCGGCCTCCAGGTCGGGCGAGAGGAAGCGGTCGCGGCCGGCGCCGCCGACGCCCGCCGCCCGGGCGGCGGCCATGGCGGCCGCGGTGGCCGGGGCGACGCGGCCCGACGCGTCGGCCTGCTGACGGATCTCCAGCGCCCGGGCGGACGCGGTGAGTTCGACGGCGAGGATCCGGCCGAGGTTGGCCACGGCCTGGCGCAGCTTGCGCGCGGCCGACCAGCCCATCGACACGTGGTCCTCCTGCATCGCGGAGGAGGGGATCGAGTCGACCGAGGCCGGGACGGCGAGCCGCTTGTTCTCGCTGACCAGCGCCGCCTGGGTGTACTGGGCGATCATCAGGCCGGAGTCCACGCCCGGGTCGTCGGCCAGGAAGGCCGGCAGGCCGTGCGAGCGGGCCTTGTCGAGCAGCCGGTCGGTGCGGCGCTCGGAGATCGAGCCGAGGTCGGCGGCGGCGATGGCGAGGAAGTCCAGCACGTAGGCGACCGGGGCGCCGTGGAAGTTGCCGTTGGACTCCACCCGGCCGTCCGGCAGCACCACCGGGTTGTCGACCGAGGCGGCCAGTTCGCGCGAGGCGACCAGCCGGGCGTGCTCCAGGGTGTCCCGGCCGGCGCCGGCGACCTGCGGGGCGCAGCGGATCGAGTAGGCGTCCTGGACCCGCGGCGCGTCGTCCTGGTGGTGGCCGGTGAGGCCGGAGTCCTTGAGGACGGCGAGCATGTTGGCGGCGCTCAGCGCCTGGCCCGGGTGCGGACGGATCGGGGCGTGCAGCTCGGGGGCGAGCACCTTCTCGGTGCCGAGCAGCGCCTCCAGGCTCATCGCGGCGGTGATGTCGGCGGTGGTGAACAGCCGCTGGAGGTCGGCGATGGCCATCACCAGCATGCCGAGCATGCCGTCGGTGCCGTTGATGAGGGCGAGGCCCTCCTTCTCCAGCAGCTCGACGGGCTCGATCCCGGCGGCGGCGAGCAGTTCGGCGGCGGGCTTCTCCACGCCGTCCGGGCCGGTGGCGGTGCCCTCGCCCATCAGGACCAGTGCGCAGTGCGACAGCGGCGCAAGGTCGCCGGAGCAGCCGAGCGAGCCGAACTCCCGCACCACCGGGGTGATGCCCGCGTTGAGCAGGGCGGCCATGGTCCGGGCGACCAGCGGCCGGACGCCGGTTCGGCCGGAGGCCAGCGTCTTCATCCGCAGGAACACCAGCGCGCGGACCACCTCGCGCTCGACCGCCGGCCCCATGCCGGCGGCGTGCGAGCGCACCAGCGACCGCTGCAGCTGGGCGCGCAGCTCGGGGCTGATGTGGCGCACGGCGAGCGCGCCGAAGCCGGTCGACACGCCGTAGACGGGGCGCGGCTCGGCCGCGAGGGCGTCGATCCGCGCGCGGGCGGCCGCCATCTCGGCCAGCGCGTCGGGGCCGATCTCGACCCGGGCGTTGCCCCGGGCGACGGCGAGGACGTCCTCCGCGCTGACGTCGGCCTTGCCGACCAGGACCAGCGGAGCGTCGGGGGCCACAGCACTGTGCATATCCATATACACCATCACATCAGGTGAATGAAGATATGACAACAGGTGCTCGCCATCCGGATTCTCCGCCCTCCGGACCGGCGCCGCACACCGCGGCCCCCGGGCCGCCTCCGCCTCACCTCACGAGTTCACCTCACGAGCTCGGCCTCGATCAGGTCCGCCGCCCGGGCGGTGCCGCCCTCGGCCCGCCCGGCGGCGGACAGCTCGCGCAGCCGCTCGGCCACCGCCGGGTCGCCGACCAGCTCCAGCAGGGCGGCGCGCAGCGCCTCCGCGGTGGCCTGCTCGGTGTCCAGCCGACGGGCGACGCCGAGCCCCACCAGGGCGTCCGCGTTGGCGAACTGGTCGGTGGCCTGCGGCACCGCGATCATCGGCACGGCGTGGAACAGCCCCTCGCTGGAGCCGCCCATGCCCGCGTGGGTGACGAAGGCGTCCGCCTGGGAGAGCACCGACAGCTGCGGCACCCACCGGTGCACCTCGACGGTGTCCGGCACCTCGCCGAGCTCGGCCGGGTCGGTGTGGCTGCCGATCTGGAGCACGGTGTGCCAGCCCGGCAGCTCGCCGAAGGCCCGGACGCAGGCCCGGTAGAAGGCGGGCTGGTGGGTGAAGGCCGAGCCCAGCGAGACCAGCAGCACCTTCTCGGCACCGGCCGGCCGCTCCCACCGCCCCTGGTGGGCGCGGTCGCCGAAGCAGGGCCCGACGAAGCTGATCCGCCGCTCGTCGACCCGGTCGGCGTTGGGCTGCAGGGCGCGCGGGACCAGGGCGATCGCCCGCTCCGGGCGGTTCTTGAAGGCGTCCACGTCGCGCTGCGCCGCACCGGCCTCGGCCAGCCAGTCGGCGAACCGGCGGTAGTGCTCGGCGCCGCCCGGACCGGTGCGGATCGCCTCGAACACCTCCGCGAGGTCCTGCTCGAAGCCCTCCCAGCCGACGAAGGTGGGCGACAGCTGCACGACCGGCACCCCCAGCCGTTCGCCGAGCGCCCGGGCCGCGAAGCCCGCGATGTCGCAGAGCACCAGGTCGGGCCGGTCGTCGGCGAAGGCCTCCAGGAGGACGGGCCACATGGAGAGCGCGTCGTCCAGGAACAGCTCCTGGATCGCCACTGGATCCTCCATCCAGCCGTCCGGGTCGTCGGCGAGCGGCAGCTTCGTCGGGTACGGGACGAAGGCGGCGCCGGTGGACTCGACGGTTTCCCGGAAGGACGGGTCGTTGACGTAGCTGACCCGGTGGCCGCGGGCGACCAGCTCGGTGATCACGGCGAGGCTGGGGTTGACGTGGCCATGGGCCGGAATGGAGACCATCAGGATGTGTGCGGGGCGGTTCACGGGCACCTCCGGGGATAGCGATGAAGACGAGACGGACCGTCTCGCGGTTGCTTGAGAAGACAATACGGTTCGTCTCGCTGTTTCGCATAGAATTTTTCCCATGGCTTCCAGAACCGCCCCCGACCCCGCCCGCCGCAGCGAGCGCGCCCGCGCCGCCGTCCTCACCGCGGCCACCGAACTCGTCGCCGAGGTCGGCTACGGCAAGCTGACCATCGAAGCGATCGCCGCCCGCGCCGGCGTCGGCAAGCAGACCATCTACCGGTGGTGGCCCTCGAAGGGGGCGGTGGTCTTCGACGCCTTCCTCGCCGCCGGCGAGCACGAGGGCAGCCTCGCCCTCCCCGACACCGGCGACCTCGCCGCCGACCTCCGCGCCGTCCTGCGCCCCACCAGCGACGAGCTCGCCGACCCGGGCGCCGACCGCACCTACCGCGCGCTCCTCGCCGAGATCCTCAACGACCCCGCGCTGCACGCCGAGTACCGCACCCGCCTGCTGGACCCGCTGCTGGAGGTCACCCGCGACCGCCTCCGCCGCGCCCGCGAGGCCGGCCAGATCGCCCCCGACGCCGACCTCGACCTGGCCGTCGAACTCTTCTACGGTCCGCTCAACTACCGCTGGCAGTTCCGGCTCGGCCCGCTCACCCACGAGCACGCCGACCTCCTGGTCGACGCCGCCCTCCGGGCGCTCAACCCGCCCGCCGCCGACGGCGGCCGCGGCGCCTGAACCAGCACGCGGCCACCACCGCGACCGGCACGCGGAGCAGCGGCACGAGGGAGGGCCGGGTGAACGGCCCGCCGGACCCACCGCGGGAGCCGTGCCGACGGCGAGGTGCCAGGGGCGCCGTCACCGGGTCCGCCGACGGGCCCCGACCGCGGCCGACGCCTCAGACCGCCGGCGGCGAGGCCGGCCCCGCCAGGGCGACCGAGACCAGGGCCCGCATGGCGCAGGCGGCCTGGCCCAGCGGCAGGGTGGCGTCGTCGGCGAAGAGCTCCACCAGCCAGCCGCCGGCCGGGTTCTGGCCGCCCGCCGCGACCATGCCCCGGTAGCCGGAGACGACGAGCATCGCCTCCTCCGCCGGGTCGTTGCCGGCCGCGCCCGACCGCAGGGCGAAGGCGCCGCCGCGCACGGCGCGGCGGGTCATCGGGTAGTGCCGGAGGTCGAAGACCGCGTCGGGGGCCTCGATCCGGGCCCGCTGGGTCTCGGCGCGGGCGTTGGCGGGGCCGCTGGTCATCCGGTAGACGGCGTGCTGGGCGGTGCGCATGAACTGGGAGCCGGGCGGAACGTACGAGACCCACCAGCCGACGGCGTCCAGCAACCGGGCGGCGGCCTCGGCGACCACGACCAGCTTGCCGAGGGTGTCCGCCGGGTGGACGGCCCGCGCCGCGGCGGCCCGGTCGAGGGAGGCGAGCACGGCGGTGAGCAGCTGCCCCGGGTCGGCGCTGTGGGCGGCGCCGCGGAACCGCCGCCGGTCGCCCGCCCCGGCCCGGCCGTTCGGCCCGCGCCGCCCGTCCGCCCGGTGGTGCGGGTCGGCGGCGTCGGCGAGCAGCACGGTGGGGTCGGGCGAGAATCCGGGGCCGTGGCTGCGCCCGGCGACCACGGGGTGGGCGGCCCGGGCCGCCTTGGCCCGGTACTGGGCGGCGTCGGCGAGCCGGAACAGCCGGTCGGGGGTGGTGACGGGCCCGATCGAGTCCCCGGTGGAGGCGACGCCGCAGGCCACGCCCTCGCCCTCGGAGAGCGCGAGCGCCCGGGCGCACAGCTCCTCGGCGACGGCGACCACCTCGTCGGCCTTCTGCCCCTCCACCAGCAGGCAGAACTCGTCGCCGCCGAGCCGGGCGGCGAGGCTGCCGGGGAGCTTGGCGGCGGCCAGCGAGAGCTGGTGGGCGAACCGCTCCAGCAGCCGGTCGCCCATCTCGTGGCCGAGCTGGTCGTTGACCCGCTTCAGTCCGTTGACGTCGCAGACCACCAGGGAGACCACGGTGTTGTCCCGGTTGTGCGCCTCCAGCGCGCTCTCCAGCCGGGCGTCGACGGCCCGCCGGTTGGCCAGGCCGGTGAGCGGGTCGGAGAAGGCGAGCCTGCGCAGGTCGGCGAGGCGCTCGGTCTGCGCCAGCCCGGCCGAGACCTGGGCGGCGAGCAGCGTCGCGTAGTCGGCGTCGCCCTCGGTGAACGCGGGCATCCCGGCCGACCGGGCGAGGTAGAGCTCGCCCCAGGCCTGGCCGTGCAGCACGATCGGCGCGACCACGCAGCAGGCCCGCCCGCGCCGGCGCAGCGCCGCGGCGCGCTCCTGGCAGTACGCGCCGGCGGTCGGGTGGGCGTGCCCGGCGTGCGGCTCGCTGTTCTCGGCGGTCTGCAGCCAGGCGCGCGGCAGCCGCCCGGTGGTCCAGCGTTCCTCCAGGTACGTGACGATCTCGGGGAAGTCGGCGACCGGGTACGACTCGTCCTCGGGCAGTTCCTCCTCGCCCGGCGCGAGTTCTCCGTGGTTGACCAGGACCCGCAGCCGGCCGGACTCCCGGTCCCAGACCGAGACGGCGGCCATCGTGGCGCCGAGCGCCTCGGTGGCCCGGGTGGCGGCGGCCCGGACGGCCTCCAGCGGGGTGAGCGCGGCGGCCATGTCCTGGGCGAGCTCGACCACGGACTGCAGCCTCAGGTCGGGCAGCGGGTCGGGGTTCCGCGGACGGCCGCAGTCGCAGTCGCGGTCCGTCATGATCGCCTCGCTGCTCACCGGCTCGCCTCGCTCCCTGTGCTCGGTCCTGCCAGACCCCCGCCGACCGGCCGCACCCGACCGGCCGCTTGCACCAAGACTATGGCGGTTTCATGCGGTTATGCCCCGTTTGCCCGGACGGACCCGCAGCCGACCGTACGGGTTTCAACCGTTCGGCACCCGGAAGCCGTACCCGCCGCGGGAGAGCCGCACCCATCGCGGGAGAGCCGCACCCACCACGGGTGAGCGCGCCCACGGGACCTCCGCACCGCGGACGGCTTCTCCGCTCCCACGCCTTCCCCGCTGGCGGAGCGCTATTCGCCTTCCCCGCGGACGGGCCGCCGTTCGCCCTCTCCGCGGGCGGAGCGCTACTCGGCCTTCAGCCGCCGGGTGAGCAGCCACGGCTCGACCAGTCCGAGCCCCCGCACCGGCCGCCGCCACATCGGCTGCAGGTGGAACCGGGCCCCGGCCTCCGGGGCCGGCATCGGCAGCCCGGAGGCGGGCATCCCGGCCGCGGCCGACAGCGCCTCGGCCAGGCCCGGCCCCTCCGAGTCGGCCGGGGCGACGCTGCCGTTCTGCTCCAGCGCGGCCGCGAACTCGCCGTCGATCAGCACCGCGTCCTTGGGGGCGATCGAGGTCAGCCGGCTGGCCAGGTTGACGGTGGTGCCGAAGACGTCGCCCATCCGCGAGGTGACCGTGCCGAAGGCCATGCCGACCCGCAACGGCGGGATGGTGTCGTCCCCGGCCAGCGCCTCGATCAGGCTCAGCGCGATCTCGGCGGCGGTCGCCGGGTCCTCGGAGACGTAGAGGATCTCGTCGCCGAGCGTCTTGATCACCCGGCCGCCCTGGCCGGCGATCAGGTCCGAACAGGTGTTCTCGAAGGTCTCGACCAGCTCGCCGAGCTCCTCCTCCTCCAGCCGCCGGGACAGCCGGGTGAAGCCGACCAGGTCGGCGAAGCCGACGGCGAGCCGTCCGCTGGTGATCTCGTTGTCCTCGGCGGCCTGTACCACCCGGCCGGTGACGGCCGCCAGCTGGCGCCGCCAGACGTACACCAGGAACTGCTCCAGCTCCGGCAGCAGCAGCTCGACCAGCGGGTACGCGACGTCGGCCCGGGTCAGCCCGGGCTCGGCGGACTGGGTGAGGTTCTCCAGGAAGGTGTCCATCTGCCAGCCGGCCAGCCGGGCCGTGGTCTGACCGGTGGAACGGGCCACCTGGATCGCCATCGACTCGCTGAGCAGCCCGGACTCCACCAGGCCGGCCAGGCGGCGCAGCGCGATCACGTCGCCGTCGGTGAGCGCGCGGGACTGGCCGATGTCGGGGAAGCCCATGGCGCGCCAGAACCGGGTGGCCAGCTCCATCGGGACGTCGGCGGCGCGCGCGGCCTGGTACGGGGTGTAGCGGCGCGGCGCGTCCAGGATCAGGCGTTCCAGTTCGAGCGCGACCGTGGGGTCGTTGCTGCCCGCCGTCGCGCCGCTGCTGCCGTCCTCTGCCACCGGTCCGTCCCCGTGCGATCGCCGCACTCGCCTCGTGTCCTACCTGTCCGGGCGCGCCGTCCGCCACCCGGGCGGACAGTGGCGCGCCTCACACCGCTGCCAGGTGGAATGTTCGCACGGAATCGTCGGATCCGGGGCATCAGCCCGGGTCAAGGGGTGGTGAAGACTGCCGTTCAGCGGGCCTCGGGGCGTACGTGGACGACGTCCCCGGCACCGACCGCCCGGCGTACGCCGTCGGGCGTGCGGACCACCAGCCGCCCGTCGCCGTCCACCGCCACCGCCTCGCCGACCAGCTCGCGGTCGCCCGGCAGGTGCACCTTCACCCGGCGGCCGAGCGTGGTGCAGCGGTCCGCGTAGGCGCGCAGCAGGTCGCTGGCGTGCGGGTCGCCCGCGGCGGCCGTCCACTCCCGGTACAGCTCGGCCAGCTCGCGCAGCAGGGCGCGCAGCAGGGTGCCCCGGTCGGTGGTGGAGGCGCCGGCCAGCGCGAGCGAGGCGGCGGCGGGGACGGGCAGTTCCTCCGTGCGCAGCGAGACGTTGAGGCCCATGCCGACCACCACCGCGCCGCCCGACAGCTCGGTGAGGATGCCGCCGAGCTTGCGCTCCGCGCCGTCGATCTCCGTCTGGAGGTCGTTGGGCCACTTCAGGCCGACCTCGACCCCGGCGACCCGGCCGAGCGTGCTGGCCGCGGCCACCCCGGCCAGGATCGGCAGCCAGCCGTACCGCTCGACCGGCACCCCCTCGGGGCGCAGCAGCACGGACAGGAACAGCCCGGAGCGGGGCGGGGCGGTCCACTGCCGGCCCAGCCGGCCGCGGGCGGCGCTCTGCGCCTCGGCCACCAGCACCGCGCCCTGGGCGGCGCCCGCCGCGGCCCGGGCGGCGAGGTCGCTGTTGGTGGAGCCGGTCTCGGCGACGACGTCCAGCGAGGTCCACAGGCCGCCCGGGACGAGCAGGTCGTGGCGCAGCGCCTCCTCGTCCAGCGGCGGACGGTCCAGGTCGGTCCAGGGCGACGGTCCGGCGTGGCCGAAGCCGCGCAGTCCGCTGCGGCGGGGGGTCTCGGGTGTGGTCATGGGAAAACCCTAGATCGGGTCCGGGACGCAGGCCGCCCCATCGTCCCGCAGAACACCCGTCAACAGAACTGTGTCGATGGTCATGACGCCAGGACGTGCCGCATCGCCCTCCGCGCTGGCTACGCTACCCAGCGGTAGTTCGTAGCGCCGCCCTGCCCTCATGCGCGGGCCCACCACCCGGCCCCGCGCGCACTCGAACAGGTCGCGGCCATGGATCAGGGAGAGCCACCGGATGACCGAGGCGTCGTACGACCCCCACACCACCGCCGGCAAGCTCGCCGACCTGCGGCGAAGGCTGGACGAGGCGGTGCACTCCGGCTCCGCGAAGGCCGTGGAGAAGCAGCACGCCAAGGGCAAGCTGACCGCCCGCGAGCGGGTCGCGGAACTGTTGGACGAGGACTCCTTCGTGGAGTTCGACGAGTTCGCCCGGCACCGCTCGACCAACTTCGGCCAGGAGAAGAACCGGCCGTACGGCGACGGCGTGGTGACCGGCTACGGCACCGTGGACGGCCGCCAGGTCGCCGTGTTCGCCCAGGACTTCACCGTCTTCGGCGGCTCGCTCGGCGAGGTGTTCGGCGAGAAGATCGTCAAGGTGATGGACTTCGCGCTGAAGACCGGCTGCCCGGTCATCGGCATCAACGATTCCGGCGGCGCCCGGATCCAGGAGGGCGTGGTCTCGCTCGGCCTGTACGGCGAGATCTTCCGGCGCAACGTGCACGCCTCCGGCGTCGTCCCGCAGATCTCGCTGATCATGGGCCCCTGCGCGGGCGGCGCGGTGTACTCCCCCGCGATCACCGACTTCGTGGTGATGGCCGACCGGACCTCGCACATGTTCATCACCGGCCCGGACGTGATCAAGACCGTCACCGGCGAGGACGTCGCGATGGAGGAGCTGGGCGGCGCGCGCACCCACAACGCCAAGTCGGGCAACGCGCACTACCTGGCCGCCGACGAGAAGGAGGCGATCGAGTACGTCAAGAGCCTGCTCTCGTACCTGCCGTCCAACAACCTGAGCGACCCGCCGTCCTACCCCGAGCAGGCCGACCTCACGGTCACCGAGGAGGACCTCGAACTCGACACCATCGTGCCGGACTCGGCGAACCAGCCGTACGACATGCGCACGGTGATCGAGCACATCGTCGACGACGGCGAGTTCCTGGAGACCCAGCCGCTGTACGCGGGCAACATCATCACCGGCTTCGGCCGGGTCGAGGGCCAGTCCGTCGGCATCGTCGGCAGCCAGCCGATGGACCTGGCCGGCTGCCTGGACATCAACGCCAGCGAGAAGGCCGCCCGCTTCATCCGCACCTGCGACTCGTTCAACGTCCCGGTGCTGACCTTCGTCGACGTGCCCGGCTTCCTGCCCGGCACCGAGCAGGAGTGGGACGGCATCATCCGGCGCGGCGCCAAGCTGATCTACGCCTACGCCGAGGCCACCGTCCCGCTGATCACCGTGATCACCCGCAAGGCCTTCGGCGGCGCGTACGACGTCATGGGCTCCAAGCACCTGGGCGCCGACCTCAACCTGGCCTGGCCGACCGCGCAGATCGCCGTGATGGGCGCGCAGGGCGCGGTCAACATCCTGCACCGCCGGGAGATCGCCGAGGCCGAGGCGGCCGGCACCGTCGAGGAGAAGCGGGCCGAGCTGATCGCCTCGTACGAGGACACCCTGCTGAACCCGTACCTGGCGGCCGAGCGCGGCTACGTGGACGCGGTGATCGCGCCGAGCGAGACCCGCCGGCACATCGTCCGCGGTCTGCGGGCGCTGCGCGGCAAGCGCGAGGTGCTGCCGCCGAAGAAGCACGGCAACATCCCCCTGTAGGCCCCGTCCCTGTCGGGAGAGAAGCAGCCATGTCCCCGATCCACGTACTGCACGGGCAGCCGACCCCCGAGGAGCTGGCCACCGTCCTGGCGGTGGTCCAGGCCCGGGCCGCCGCCGCGCAGGCCGCCGCCGAGGCGGCGCGCCTGGCCGGTGCCGGCCCGGCGTCCCCCTGGAACGACCGTGCCCGCCTGCACCGCCCCGCCGTCCGCCACGCCGTGAACGCCTGGCGGACCTCGGGCTGGGCGCACTGACACCCGCCGCGCGGAGCGGGCGGCCGGCCCCGCCGGCTGCCCGCTCCGCGTGTTCCCGGGCGCCCGCTCCGCCCGCTCCGCCCGGAACCTGAGTACGGATACTCAGGCGCCCGCGCCCCTCGCGGCGCACTCTGGACGGGTGCTCTGGTCAGATCCCCGTGACGAGCCCTCGCCCGAGGCCCGTCGGATGCAGGAGCGGATGCAGCGGGCCGGCAAGGTGATCGCCGTCCTGGTGCTGGTCGGCGCCGTGCTGATGATGCTCTCCCAGCCCTTCACCTGAACCGTTCACCCGAACGGCGGATAGGAGCACCCCCTACCCTGGTGGGCATGACCGACCAGCGCGCCCTCGTCCTCGCCTCCGCCTCCCCCGCCCGCCTCGGGCTGCTGCGCCAGGCGGGCCTCGACCCGCGCGTGGTGGTCAGCGGCGTCGACGAGGACGCGATCACCGCCGCCACCCCCGCCGAACTCGCGCTCGTGCTGGCCGAGGCCAAGGCGAAGGCCGTCGCCGCCGAACTCGCCGACGGCGAGCTGGTGATCGGCTGCGACTCCGTCCTGGAGCTGGACGGCCGGGCCCTCGGCAAGCCCGCCGACGCCGCCGAGGCTCTGGCCCGCTGGCAGTCGATGCGCGGGCGCGCCGGCGTGCTGCGCACCGGCCACTGCGTGATCGACACCGCGACCGGCCGGCAGTCCTCGGCCACCGCCTCCACCACCGTCCGCTTCGGCACCCCGGACGACGCGGAGGTCGCCGCGTACGTGGCCTCGGGCGAACCGCTGCACGTGGCCGGGGCGTTCACCCTGGACGGCCGCTCGGCGCCGTTCATCGACGGCATCGACGGCGATCCGGGCAACGTCATCGGCCTCTCCCTGCCGCTGCTGCGCCGGCTGCTCGCCGACCTGGGCGTGCGCATCACCGATCTGTGGGCCGACTGACCTGCCGCACCGCGCCCCTGTCGCCCTAAGCTGACCGGCGTCCGAACGGGGAGGGGCGCGGAAGATGACCGACAGCGTGCTCAACGTGGTGCTCGGCCTGGTGGCCAGTGCGATCAGCGCTGTCCTCGGCTGGCTGGCCCAGGTGCTGCGGCGGCGCCGCAAGGTCGAACGGGTACGGGCGTTCTTCGGACTGCCGAGCGGCAGCGAGTGCCTGATCGTGGTGCCGCGCAGCATCGGGACGGGCTCGCACGCGCACACCGTGACCCGGCGCGACGCCTACGCGCTGATGTGGCTGGCCGGGCTGGTCGAGGAGTGCGGGGCGCGTCCCGAACTGGTCGCCCACGACGCCGCGCACCGCGGCCTGGGCGCCAAGACCGAGCTGTGCCTGGGCGGTCCGGTCAGCAACGAGCGGATGGCCGCGCACCTGGCCTGGGCCCTGCCCGGCGTGCTCGTCACCTCCGGGCCGGGTCCCGGCAGCAACGTGATCGTGGTGGGCGATCGCGACTACACCGCCGACCGCGACCAGGCGCACGCCCTGCTCGCCCGGATCTCCACCCCGGACGGCGGCCGCCCGGTGTTCCTGGTCGCCGGCCAGACCGGCGTCGCCAACCAGGCCGGGGTGCGCCACCTGGTCGCGCACCACCGCGAACTCGCCCGGACGTACGGGCAGGACGGCACCTTCGCGCTCGTCCTGCGGGTGGTCAATCCGGAGGCGTACGGGCCGGACATGGTCGAGGTGGCGGCCGATGTGACGGCCGAGGCGCTGCAGCGGCCAGGTGCCCGCTCAGGCGCCGCTTGAGCGGTCCGCGCGAGACTGTGGCCGATGCCACCTCCCGCCACGCCGCCGGCCGGTCACCCGCCGTGGCCCCGCCCGATCCGGGCGGACCGGCGCCGACCTGCGGCGTCGTCCGCGGGGCCGCGGAAGGGGCCGGAAAAGCCATCACCGAGCGTGTGGGATAGTTCACAACCCGGGGCTACTCGCCGGTACTGCCCAGGAATCCATAAACTCAACGAGGTTCAAGAAGGGAGCCACAGTGCGCAAGGTGCTCATCGCCAACCGCGGGGAAATCGCCGTCCGCGTCGCCAGGGCCTGCTCGGACGCCGGTATCGCCAGCGTCGCCGTCTACGCCGAGCCGGACCGGGATGCGCTGCACGTCCGCGCGGCCGACGAGGCTTACGCGCTGGGCGGTGACACCCCCGCTACCAGCTACCTGGACATCGCCAAGGTCCTCAAGGCGGCCGCCGACTCCGGCGCCGACGCCGTCCACCCCGGCTACGGGTTCCTGTCGGAGAACGCCGACTTCGCCCAGGCCGTCCTCGACGCGGGTCTGATCTGGATCGGCCCGCCGCCGCAGGCCATCCGCGACCTCGGCGACAAGGTGACCGCCCGGCACGTCGCCCAGCGGGCCGGTGCCCCGCTGGTGGCCGGCACGCCGGACCCGGTCTCGGGCGCCGACGAGGTCGTCGTCTTCGCCCGGGAGCACGGCCTGCCGGTCGCCATCAAGGCGGCCTTCGGCGGTGGCGGCCGCGGCCTCAAGGTCGCCCGCACGCTGGAGGAGATCCCCGAGCTGTACGAGTCCGCGGTGCGCGAGGCCGTCGCCGCCTTCGGCCGCGGCGAGTGCTTCGTCGAGCGCTACCTGGACAACCCGCGGCACGTGGAGACCCAGTGCCTGGCCGACAAGCACGGCAACGTGGTGGTCGTCTCCACCCGTGACTGCTCGCTGCAGCGCCGCCACCAGAAGCTCGTCGAGGAGGCGCCCGCGCCGTTCCTGACCGCCGAGCAGAACGCCGAGCTGTACCGGGCGTCCAAGGCCATCCTGAAGGAGGCCGGCTACGAGGGCGCCGGGACCTGCGAGTTCCTGGTCGCCCTGGACGGCACGATCTCCTTCCTGGAGGTCAACACCCGTCTCCAGGTGGAGCACCCGGTCACCGAGGAGGTCACCGGCCTCGACCTGGTCCGCGAGATGTTCCGGATCGCCGACGGCGAGGAGCTCGGCTACGGCGACCCCGAGGTGCGCGGCCACTCCTTCGAGTTCCGCATCAACGGCGAGGACCCGGGCCGCAACTTCCTGCCCGCGCCCGGCACCGTGACGCTGTTCGCCCCGCCGTCCGGCCCGGGCGTGCGCCTGGACTCCGGCGTGGAGACCGGCTCGGTCATCGGCCCGGCCTGGGACTCGCTGCTGGCCAAGCTGGTCGTCACCGGCCGCGACCGCAAGCAGGCCCTGGAGCGGGCCCGCCGCGCGCTGGCCGAGTTCAAGGTGGAGGGCATGGCCACCGCCATCCCGTTCCACCGGGCGGCCGTCGTCGACCCGGCGTTCGCGCCGGAGGTGCACGGCAGCGACGAGCCGTTCAAGGTCTTCACCCGGTGGATCGAGACCGAGTTCGACAACACCATCCCGCCGTTCGCCGGCGCGGCCGGTGACGGCGAGGAGGCCGAGACCCGGGAGACCGTGGTGGTCGAGGTCGGCGGCAAGCGGATCGAGGTCTCGCTGCCGTCCTCGCTGGGCGTCGCGGCGGCCCCGGCGGCCGGTGCGGCGGGTGCCGCCAAGGCCAAGCGCCGGGTGGGCGCCAAGAAGGCCGGTTCGGCCGTCAGCGGTGACACCCTGGCCTCGCCGATGCAGGGCACCATCGTCAAGGTCGCCGTGGAGGAGGGCCAGGTCGTCGCCGAGGGCGAGCTGATCGTGGTCCTGGAGGCGATGAAGATGGAGCAGCCGCTGAACGCCCACAAGGCGGGCACCGTCTCCGGCCTCAAGGCCGAGGTGGGCGCGAGCGTCAGCAGCGGCGCCGCGCTCTGCGAGATCAAGGACTGACGCCGCCGCGGGAGGCACCGTCCCCCGGACCGGTCCGTACGCCCTTCGGGGGCGTGCGGACCGGTCGCGTTTCCGGGGTCCGCCGATCGCGTCCCGCGGGCTCCCCGCGGGCTCAGCGCCCGCGCGGCAGCCCCAGCTCGGCCAGCCGGGTCGGCATGCCGCCCGGGCCGACCGGTCCGCCGTGCGCGCCGGGGCGGCGCTGGCCGGGCAGCGGGGCGCCGCCGGGGGGCGGGCCGCCGCGGCGGGCCATCGGGCCGGGCTGGGTCTGGTGCACCGGGCCGCTGCCGGTGCCGTGCACCGGGGCGTCGCCGCTCGGGCCCGCGCCCAGCGGGGCCAGGTCGACCTGCACCCCGCAGTCGGCGAGCGCGTCCAGTTCGCGGACGGTGGCGTCGTCCGCGGTGGCCTGCTCGTCGGTGACCAGCCGGGTGATGGTCTCGGTGGCGACGGTCTGGAACATGCCGGCCGCGCCGAGCTTGGTGTGGTCGGCGAGGACGATCACCTCGGCGGCCGCCAGCACCATGGCCCGGTCCACGCTCGCGGACAGCATGTTCGCCGTCGACAGCCCTCGCTCGGCCGTCAGCCCGCTGCCGGAGATGAAGGCCTTGGTGACCCTCAGCCCCTGCAGGGACTGCTCCGCGCCGCTGCCCACCAGCGCGTAGTTGGAGCCGCGCAGGGTGCCGCCGGTCATCACCACTTCGACCCGGTTGGCGTGCGCCAGCGCCTGGGCGACCAGCAGCGAGTTGGTGACCACCGTCAGCCCGGGCACCCGGGCCAGTCTGCGGGCCAGCTCCTGGGTGGTGGTGCCGGCGCCGACCACCACCGCGTCGCCCTCCTCCACCAGGCCGGCGGCGAGGTCCGCGATGGCGCTCTTCTCCGCCGCGGACAGGTGGGTCTTCTGCGGGTATCCGGGTTCGCGGCTGAAGCCGCCGGGGAGCACCGCGCCGCCGTGCCGGCGGTCGAGGAGCCCTTCTGCCTCCAGCGCCCGCACGTCACGGCGCACGGTCACTTCGGAGGTCTGGACGACGCGGGCCAATTCCCGGAGCGAGACGGCTCCGTTGGCGCGCACCATTTCGAGGATCAACTGGCGACGTTCTGCTGCAAACACAGAACCGACGGTAACCTGCGTGACCGTCTGCTTTCAGGCGTTTGCAGCTAGTAGCGGGAATTGCTCACGCACGAGCGGCGCGTGACCGTAGAATACGCGCCGCCCATACCCCCGGAACCGCGCCCGCCGTCCGGGTGACGGCCATGCCCGCGCGAAGGGCGGCCGCCGATCGGCGACCGCCCTCAACTGTGCGCCGGACGCTCAGGATTCGCCGTCGGCCCGCTTGCGGATGTGCAGCTGCCGGGCGGCCTCGGCGGTCGAACCGGAGACGGACGGGTAGACGGTGAAGGCGCTGGCCACCTGTTCGACCGTCAGATTGGCGTCCACCGCGAGCGAGATCGAGTGGATCAGCTCGCTGGCCCGCGGGGCGACGACCACGCCGCCGACCACGATGCCGGTGCCCGGGCGGCAGAACAGCTTCACGAAGCCGTCCCGGATGCCCTGCATCTTCGCCCGCGGGTTGCCGCGCAGCGGGAGCTTGACCACGACGGCGTCCATCTTGCCGCACTCCACGTCGGCCGCCGTGTAGCCGACGGTGGCGATCTCCGGGTCGGTGAAGACGTTGGAGGCCACGGTCTTGAGGTTCAGCGGCTGCACCGCGTCGCCGAGCGCGTGGTACATCGCGATCCGGCCCTGCATGGCCGCCACCGAGGCGAGCATGAAGACGCCGGTGCAGTCGCCGGCCGCGTACACGCCGGGGGCGCTGGTGCGGGAGACCCGGTCGACCTGGATCTGGCCCCAGTCGTTGAGCTTGACCCCGGCCTCCTCCAGGCCCATCTCGGAGGTGTTGGGGATCGAGCCGACCGCCATCAGGCAGTGGGTGCCCTCGATCACCTTGCCGTCGGCCAGCATGACCTCGACGCGGTCGCCGATCCGCTTGACGCTCTCGGCGCGCGAGCGGCCCATCACGTTCATGCCGCGGCGGCGGAAGACGTCCTCCAGCACCTCGGCGGCGTCCGGGTCCTCGCCCGGCAGCACCCGGTCGCGGCTGGAGACCAGGGTCACCTTGGAGCCGAGCGCCTGGTAGGCGCCGGCGAACTCGGCGCCGGTCACGCCGGAGCCGACCACGATCAGCTCGCGGGGCAGCTCCTCCAGGTCGTACACCTGGGTCCAGGTGAGGATCCGTTCGCCGTCCGGCTGGGCGTCCGGCAGCTCGCGCGGGTGGGCGCCGGTGGCGATCAGCACGGCGTCGGCGCGCAGCGACTGCACGGTGCCGTCGGGCGCGTCCACCAGCACCTCGCGGGAGCCGTCCGCGGCCTGCCCGCCGGTGCCGAGCCGGCCGCGGCCGCGCAGCACGGTGACGCCGGCCCGGGTGACGGACTGGGTGATGTCGTGGGACTGCGCGATGGCCAGGCGCTTCACACGGCGGTTGACCTTGCCCAGGTCCACGCCGATGACCCGGGCCGCCTGCTCGACCGGCGGAGTGTCGTCCGCGACCAGGATGCCCAGCTCCTCGTACGAGCTGTCGAAGGTGGTCATCACCTCCGCGGTCGCGATCAGGGTCTTCGACGGAACGCAGTCCGTGAGCACCGCCGATCCGCCCAGACCGTCGCGGTCGACGACGGTCACCTCCGCGCCGAGCTGAGCGGCCACCAGCGCCGCCTCGTAGCCGCCGGGTCCGCCACCGATGATCACGATCCGAGTCACGCTCCCCATTGTCCCGCACGCCGGGACGGCCGCCACGCCGGGGTCCGGGCTCCCGTACGTTCGTCCAGTAGCCCCGGCCCGCCCGCCGCCCGGGCTACGCTGGCCCCCATGCCCCTTTACGCCGCGTATGCCACCAACCTCGATGCCCGGCAGATGACCCGCCGAGCCCCGCACTCCCCGCTGCGCGGCACGGGGTGGCTAGCCGGTTGGCGGCTCACCTTCGGCGGCGAGCAGCTCGGCTGGGAAGGCTCGCTGGCCACCGTGGTCGAGGACGAGAAGGACCAGGTCTTCGTCTCGCTGTACGACGTCGCGCCGATGGACGAGGAGGGCCTGGACCGCTGGGAGGGCGTCCAGCTCGGCATCTACCGCAAGATCAAGCTGCGCGCGCAGACCCTGGACGGGGACATCCCGGTCTGGACGTACGTGCTCAACGACTACGAGGGCGGCCTGCCCGCGGCCCGCTACCTCGGCCTGATCGCCGACGCCGCGGAGAGCGCCGGCGCCCCGCACGACTACGTGATGGACCTGCGCCGCCGCCCCTGCTGAGGGATTCCCGGGGCTCCGTGCGCCTGCGGGCCGCGCGCCGGGCGTGCGGGTACGGAGGGCGCGGAGCACCGTCTGTGTGGGAACCGACGAACCGGGCGGCCCGGAACCGCCGCCGAGCTGTGTTTTCGGGTCATCCGGGTAACGATCCGGCATGCCGCGGCGGAATTTCTACGCGCGTAGCCGATTCCCGTCTATCCTCGGACCCGTGAACGCTTCTCCTCAGTCGGTCGTCTCCGCCGACCCCTACGCCGCCGCCCAGGCCGCCGCCGAGCGCCTGCGCGAGCTGACCGGTGCCGAGCGGCACGACGTCGCCCTGGTGATGGGCTCCGGCTGGGTGCCGGCCGCCGACGCCCTGGGCGAGACCGTGGCCGAGTTCCCGGTCACCGAGCTCCCTGGCTTCCCCGCCCCCGCCGTCGCCGGCCACGCCGGCACGATCCGCTCGGTGAAGATCGGCGACAAGCGCGCCCTGATCTTCCTCGGCCGCAACCACTACTACGAGGGCCACGGCGTCGCCACCGTCGTCCACGGCGTGCGCACCGCCGCCGCGGCCGGCTGCGGCATCATCGTGCTGACCAACGGCTGCGGCGGTCTGCGCCAGGGCTGGACCCCGGGCCAGCCGGTCCTGATCAGCGACCACATCAACCTGACCGCGGACTCCCCGATCGTCGGCGCCAACTTCGTCGACCTCACCGACCTCTACTCCAAGCGCCTGCGCGCGCTCTGCCGCGAGGTCGACCCGTCCCTGGACGAGGCCGTCTACGTCCAGTTCCGCGGCCCGCACTACGAGACCCCGGCCGAGGTCAACATGGCCCGGGTGATCGGCGGCGAGCTGGTCGGCATGTCCACCACCCTGGAGGCCATCGCCGCCCGCGAGGCCGGCGCCGAGGTGCTCGGCATCTCCCTGGTCACCAACCTGGCCGCCGGCATGACCGGCGAGCCGCTCAACCACGCCGAGGTGCTGGAGGCCGGCAAGGCCTCCGCCGAGCGCATGGGCGAACTGCTGGCGAAGGTCCTTGAGCGGATCTGACGCCCACCAGGCGCAGAATCATGACCGACGGGGCCCACGGGCGGCGTGATCCGCTGATCACGCCCTCCCGTGGGCCCCGTCCGCATGCGCGACCCCTTTTCTTGCGGAACCCTCCGGTCACAGCGGAAACCCTCCTCCCGATCAACCGCGGAACCTCCGGCCGACACACCGACGCACTCCCGATGGAGCTGGCATGACGCAGGCACTCAACCCCGATCTCCTCGCCCGGGCCCGGACCTGGCTGGCCGAGGACCCCGACCCGCAGACCCGCGAGGAACTCGCCGCGCTGCTGGCCCTGGCCGAGGGCCCGGAGGCCGAGACCGACGCCAAGCTCGCCTGGTCGGAGCTGGCCGAGCGGTTCTCCGACCGGCTCCAGTTCGGCACCGCCGGCCTGCGCGGCGAACTCGGCGCCGGCCCGATGCGGATGAACCGCGCCGTGGTGATCCGGGCCGCCGCCGGCCTGGTCGCCTACGTCAAGCAGCAGGGCCTGGGCGACCTGGTCGTCATCGGCTACGACGCCCGCCACAAGTCCTACGACTTCGCCCGCGACACCGCCGCCGTGGTGGTCGGCGCCGGCCTGCGCGCCGCGCTGCTGCCGCGCCCGCTGCCGACCCCGGTGCTCGCCTTCGCCGTCCGCCACCTGGGCGCGGCCGCCGGCGTCACCGTCACCGCCAGCCACAACCCGCCGCAGGACAACGGCTACAAGGTCTACCTGGGCGACGGCTCGCAGATCGTCCCGCCGGCCGACGCCGGGATCGCCGCCGAGATCGACGCGATCGGCTCGCTGGACGAGGTCCCGCGCGCCGAGGAGGGCTGGGAGGTGCTCGGCGAGGAGGTCGTCGAGGCCTACCTGACCCGGGCCGTCTCCATCATCGACGAGCACGGCCCGCGCGACCTGGAGGTGGTCTACACCCCGATGCACGGCGTCGGCCGCGACACCCTGGTCGCCGCGTTCCGCCGGGCGGGCTTCCCCGCGCCCACCGTGGTCGCCGAGCAGGCCGAGCCCGACCCGGACTTCCCGACCGTGGCCTTCCCCAACCCGGAGGAGCCGGGGGCGATGGACCTCGCCTTCCGCACCGCCGCCACCGTCGGCCCGGACATCGTGATCGCCAACGACCCGGACGCCGACCGCTGCGCGGTGGCCGTCCCCGCCAACGGCAACGCGGTCGGCGGCGGCGCCGGCGCGGCCGGCTGGCGGATGCTGCGCGGCGACGAGGTCGGCGCGCTGCTCGGCTCGGCCCTGGTCGCGAAGAAGGCCGAGGGCACCTTCGCCACCACCATCGTCTCCGCCACCCTGCTCGGCCGGATCGCCGAGGCGGCGGGGCTGGGCTACGCCGAGACCCTGACCGGCTTCAAGTGGCTCTCCCGCGCCGAGGGCCTGCGCTACGGCTACGAGGAGGCGCTCGGCTACTGCGTCGACCCGCAGGGCGTCCGGGACAAGGACGGCATCACCGCCGCCCTGCTGGTCGCCGAGCTGGCCGCCACGCTCAAGAAGTCCGGCCGCACCCTGTCCGACCTGCTGGACGACCTGGCGCTGGAGCACGGTCTGCACGCCACCGACCAGCTCTCCGTCCGGGTCAAGGACCTCACGCTGATCGCCGACGCGATGCGCCGGCTGCGCGAGCAGCCGCCGACCGTCCTGGCCGGTCTGCGGGTCACCCGCGCCGACGACCTGTCGGCCGGCTCCGCGGACCTGCCGCCCACCGACGGGCTGCGCTACTACCTGGCCGGCGAGGGCGTCCGCTCCGCCCGCATCGTGGTCCGCCCCTCGGGCACCGAGCCCAAGCTCAAGTGCTACCTGGAGGTCGTCCTCCCGGTCGCCTCCGCGGCCGACCTCGGTCCCGCCCGCGAGCGCGCCGCCGCCCTCCTCGCCACCGTCAAGCACGACCTCGCCGAGGCCGCCGGCATCACCGCCTGACGTCCGCGCACATGTGAAGGGGCCCGCCGGTCTTGACCGGCGGGCCCCTTCGTGCGGTCTGCGGGGTCAGACCGCGATGACGGTGATCAGCGCGATCAGGCCGGCCAGGGTGGGGGCGATGACCCACCAGCACCAGCGGACCTCGACCGGGCCGGTGGCGGAGGGTCGGGCGGCGTTGCGCTCGGCCGTCTCCTGGAGGACGGCGGTGACCTGGTCGGACCAGGCGCGGGTGGGGTCGGGCGAGCCCTGGACGACCGGGTTGGTCCGCTTGGCCATGCCCAGCCCCAGGCCGGTCCTGGAGGCGTGCTCGGCGGCGCTGGGGCTCTGCGCGCGGGTGGCCCGCTTGCGCTGCCGCAGCGACACCGGCACGGCCCAGAGCTGGTACTTCTTCCCGCCGGCGAGCAGCTCGACCGAGTACCCGGCGCGCAGCGCGTCCACCGAGGCCCACGGCGCGACGACGGTCCGCCACGGGTTGCGCACCACCAGCCGGTCGCGGCCGGCCGTCACGGCCGGGCGCAGCGTGTACGCGATCACCGGGAAGGCGAACACCGGCACCGCCGCGAGCGAGACGTACGGGGTCTTCCCGGTCCCGCTCACCACCGCGTCGCCGATCAGCCAGGCCGCCACGACCAGCAGCAGCACTCCGGAGATCACACCGGGGACAGAGCGGTACACGCGGTCGGCGTACTCGGGCTCCCCGTCGGGGGCGGCGGGGCCCTGGTGGGGCTTGCCGTCGGAATCGGTCATGACGTCGATTCTGCCCCATGCCCCTCACCCCGAGGTCTCGGTCCGGCCACGAATGGCGAGCGCCCTAGCGGTTTGCTACGCGCGTAGATATGCTGCCCTGGTGACTATGTCCACTGTTGCAGCCAATGCCCCCGGCGTTGCGGGCAGCGGCCTTCAGGACGTTGCGGCGTCCGAGGCCTCGCTCCGCCGATTCCTGCACGGCCTGCCCGGCGTCGACCAGGTCGGCCTGGAGGCGCGTGCCGCCGCTCTCGGTACCCGCTCGATCAAGACCACGGCGAAGGCGTACGCCATCGACCTGGCGATCTCGATGATCGACCTGACCACGCTGGAGGGCGCGGACACGGTCGGCAAGGTGCGCGCGCTGTGCGCCAAGGGCAGGACCCCCGACCCGACCGACCCGGCCACCCCCCGTGTCGCCGCCATCTGTGTCTATCCGGACATGGTCGCCACCGCGAAGGCCGCCCTGAAGGGCACCGACATCCAGGTCGCCTCGGTGGCCACCGCCTTCCCGGCCGGCCGCGCCGCCCTCCCGGTCAAGCTCGCCGACACCGCCGACGCGGTGGCCGCGGGCGCCGACGAGATCGACATGGTGATCGACCGCGGCGCCTTCCTCTCCGGCCGCTACCTCGACGTCTTCCACGAGATCACGGCCGTCAAGGAGGCGTGCGAGCGCCCCGACGGCAGCTCCGCCCACCTCAAGGTGATCTTCGAGACCGGCGAGCTCCAGACCTACGACAACGTCCGCCGGGCCTCCTGGCTGGCGATGCTGGCCGGCGCCGACTTCATCAAGACCTCCACCGGCAAGGTCGCCGTCAACGCGACCCCGCCGGTCACCCTGCTGATGCTGGAGGCGGTCCGCGACTTCCGCGCGGCCACCGGCGTCCAGGTCGGCGTCAAGCCCGCCGGCGGCATCCGCACCACCAAGGACGCCATGAAGTACCTGGTGATGGTCAACGAGACCCTCGGTGACGACTGGCTGACCCCGCACTGGTTCCGCTTCGGCGCCTCCAGCCTGCTCAACGACCTGCTGATGCAGCGCCAGAAGCTGGCCACCGGCCGCTACTCCGGCCCCGACTACGTGACGGTGGACTGATCACCATGGCCAAGAAGAAGAACACCGAGGAGCCCGTGGCCAAGCCCGCCGGCGGCCTCTTCGCCTACGCCCCGGCCCCGGAGTCCCCCGCCGCCGCGGGCGACATCGCCACCTCCTACGGCCACTTCATCGGCGGCGAGTTCGTCGACTCCTCCGGCAACGAGGCCCTGAAGACGGTCAACCCGGCCACCGAGCAGGTGCTCGCCGAGTTCGCCCAGGGCACCGAGGAGGACGTGGACCGCGCGGTCGCCGCCGCCCGCAAGGCCTTCGCCGACTGGTCGGCGCTGCCCGGCAGCGAGCGCGCCAAGTACCTGTTCCGGATCGCCCGGATCATCCAGGAGCGCAGCCGCGAGCTGGCCGTGCTGGAGTCGATCGACAACGGCAAGCCGATCCGCGAGACCCGCGACGTCGACCTGCCGCTGGTCGCCGCCCACTTCTTCTACTACGCGGGCTGGGCGGACAAGCTGGACTTCGCCGGCTTCGGCCCGAACCCGAAGCCGTTGGGCGTGGCCGGCCAGGTCATCCCGTGGAACTTCCCGCTGCTGATGCTGGCGTGGAAGATCGCGCCCGCGCTGGCGACCGGCAACACGGTCGTCCTGAAGCCGGCCGAGACCACCCCGCTGACCGCGCTGCGCTTCGCCGAGATCTGCCGCCAGGCCGGTCTGCCGAAGGGCGTCGTCAACATCGTCACCGGTGACGGCCGCACCGGCGCCGCGCTGACCTCCCACCCGGACGTCAACAAGGTCGCGTTCACCGGCTCCACCCCGGTCGGCCGCGCCATCGCCAAGCAGCTGGCCGGCACCCGCAAGAAGCTCTCGCTGGAGCTGGGCGGCAAGGCCGCGAACATCGTCTTCGACGACGCGCCGATCGACCAGGCGGTCGAGGGCATCGTCAACGGCATCTTCTTCAACCAGGGCCACGTCTGCTGCGCGGGTTCGCGCCTGCTGGTCCAGGAGTCGATCCAGGACGAGCTGCTGGACGCCCTGAAGCGCCGGATGGCCACCCTGCGGGTCGGCGACCCGCTGGACAAGAACACCGACATCGGCGCCATCAACTCGGCCGAGCAGCTGGCCCGGATCACCGCGCTGACCGAGGCCGGCGAGGCCGAGGGCGCCGAGCGCTGGTCTCCGGCGTGCGAACTCCCGGGCACCGGCTTCTGGTTCAAGCCGACCCTGTTCACCGGCGTGAGCCAGGCCCACCGGATCGCCCAGGAGGAGATCTTCGGCCCGGTCCTGTCGGTGCTGACCTTCCGCACCCCCGCCGAGGCGGTCGAGAAGGCCAACAACACCCCGTTCGGCCTCTCCGCCGGCATCTGGACGGAGAAGGGCTCGCGCATCCTCTGGATGGCCAACCGGCTCCGGGCCGGCGTGGTCTGGGCCAACACCTTCAACAAGTTCGACCCCACCTCGCCGTTCGGCGGCTACAAGGAGTCGGGCTACGGCCGCGAGGGTGGCCGCCACGGTCTGGAGCCCTACCTGAATGTCGAGGCCTGAGATGTCTGACACGACCTTCCAGCGTCTTGACGTCCTCAAGACCTACAAGCTGTACGTCGGCGGGAAGTTCCCGCGCTCCGAGAGCGGGCGGGTGTACGAGGTGACCGACGCAAAGGGCGAGTGGCTCGCCAATGTCCCGCTGGGCACCCGCAAGGACGCCCGCGACGCCGTCGTGGCCGCCCGCAAGGCGGTCAAGGGCTGGTCCGGCACCACCGCGTACAACCGCGGCCAGGTGCTGTACCGGGTGGCCGAGATGCTCCAGGGCCGGCGCGAGCAGTTCGCCGCCGAGGTGGCCGTCTCCGAGGGCATCGGCCCGAAGAAGGCCGCCGCGCTGGTGGACGCCGCGATCGACCGCTGGGTCTGGTACGCGGGCTGGACCGACAAGGTCGCCCAGATCGCGGGCGGCGCCAACCCGGTCGCCGGGCCGTTCTTCAACCTCTCCACCCCGGAGCCGACCGGCGTGGTCGGGATCGTCGCCCCGCAGGCCGGGTACGGGCACTCGCTGCTCGGCCTGGTCTCGGTGATCGCCCCGGCGATCGCCACCGGCAACACGGTCGTGGTCGCGGCCGCCGCGGACGCCCCGCTGCCCGCGCTGTCGCTGGGCGAGGTGCTGGCCACCTCGGACGTCCCGGGCGGCGTGGTCAACATCCTCTCGGGCCGGACGGCGGACATCGCCCCCACCCTGGCCTCGCACCAGGACGTCAACGCGCTGGACCTCACCGGAGCCATCGCCGTCGACGGTCCCGGCGCGCCGCAGCCGCTGGAAGCGGCCGCCGCGGATACCCTGAAGAGGGTAGTCCGTCCGGTGCTGGACCCGTTCGCCCAGGACTGGACCAATGTGCCCGGTACGGACCGGCTACTCTCGTTCCTGGAGACGAAGACGGTCTGGCACCCGATGGGGATCTGACCTCCCCGCTCCGAGTAACAACTCCACAAGCTGGCCGTCCCCAGTGCCCTCACCCCCCCAGGGCCCGGACGGTCATTGGACGGACCCGCGCCTCTCCCCCCCTGGCGCGGGTCCGTCGGCGTTCCCGCGACTTTCGTCGCCGCCCGGGCCGACTTTCGGGGCTCCCGGTCCGTGCGCGTCCGGACCATGATCATCGGGACGGAACCGGCCGAGGGGGCGCGATGGAAGAACTGGGCGAGCTGATGGCACTCGTCACGGACGGCGTGCTGCGCCGGTGGCGGGTGGCCCGGGCCCACCGCCGGCTGGCCGCCGGGAAGGCGGTGCGGCTGCCCTGCTCGGCCCGCTCCGACCGGCCCGGCCGACGGCCCGGCTACGTCAACGGGACGCTGGGGATCACCCCCGGAGCCGCCACCGCGTGCTTCCGCGCACGCGGCGCCGACCCGCTCGAACTGCCCGTCGGGGGCACCTTCCACGAACCCGAGCCCGACACCTGGCACGACCAGGACTGGGCCGCCACCGCGTACCGGCCGCCCGGCGGCGGGGAGCCGGTGTACCTCCAGGTGGACAGCCGCTGCCTGCCGATGGTCCGGTCCGCCCTGGCCGGCCCGAAGCCGCGGCAGAAGGTCCGAGCCGACCGGTTTCGGCAACCGGCCGGGATGCGTCAGACTGATGTCCCGTGAGTGACTCCCCCATGAACCCCGCACCGACCGGGCATGCCCGGGTGATCCTGCTCTCCGGGCCCTCCGGGTCGGGGAAGTCCTCGCTGGCCGAGCGCAGCGGCCTGCCGGTGCTCCAGCTCGACGACTTCTACAAGGACGGGGACGACCCGACCCTGCCGCGGCTGCCGGACGGCGCCGTCGACTGGGACTCCCCGCTGGCCTGGCACCGCGACCAGGCCGTCGCCGCGATCCGCGCCCTGCACGAGCACGGGCGCACGGACGTCCCGGTGTACTCGATCCCGGACAACGGCCGGATCGGCACCCGCGGCCTGGAGCTGGGCGAGGCGGGCGCGTTCATCGCGGAGGGCATATTCGCCGCCGAGATCACCGCCGAGTGCGCCGACCAGGGCCTGCTGGGCGACGCCCTGTGCCTGCGCAACGGCGCGCTCACCACGGCCTGGCGCCGGCTGCGCCGGGACGTCCGGGAGGGCCGCAAGTCGCTGCCGGTGCTGCTGCGCCGGGGCCTGCGGCTGATGCGGGCCGAGCGGTCCGTCGTCGGGCGGCAGGTCGCACTCGGCTCGTACGCGTGCGCCGGCCCGGAGGCCGAGCGGCGGATCCGCGCCGCGGCCCGGACCACCGAGCTCTCCGCGGCCTGAACCCCGCGGCCGGATCCCGCGGACCGGCCCGGCCCGGACCGGCCCGCGCCGTGGGGCCGTGACACCCAGGACATGACGAAGGGCCCGGTGCGTCTCCCCCGCACCGGGCCCTTCGCCTTCCCCGAACGGTCCTCGGCTCCCCCACGGGCGTGCTCCCCCGAGCCGCTGCCCCCGGACCGTGACCGTCCGCTTCCCGTCCCCCGACGGGAGTCCTCGTTACGCGACCAGCTCGCCGAACGCCCGGACGGTGTCGCCCGACTTGTTCAGGTGCTCGTCCTCGCGCAGCCGGCGCAGGGCGCGCCAGATGCTGCTCTTGACCGTGCCGACGCTGATCCCCAGCACGTCGGCGATCTCCGGGTCGGTCTTGCCCTCGTAGTACCGCAGCACCAGCATGGTGCGCTGGTTCTCCGGCAGCTTCGCCAGCGCCTGCCAGAGCACGGTGCGCAGCTCGGTGCCGCCCATCGCGTCGGTGTCGCCGGCCGTCTCCGGCAGCTCCTCGGTCGGGTACTCGTTGACCTTGCGGCGCCGCCAGGCGGAGATGTGCAGGTTGGTCATGGTGCGGCGGAGGTACCCGCCGACCGCGGCCTTGTCGGTGATCCGGCCCCAGGCCCGGTAGGTGCTGAAGAGCGCGCTCTGCAGCAGGTCCTCGGCCTCGTAGCGGTCACCGGTCAGGTGGTAGGCCGTGGCGTACAGGGAGGCGCGGCGCTCGCGCACGTACGCGGTGAACTCCGTGATGTGGTCCTCCGCGACGGCCGGGTGCTCCCCCTGCGCGCCTCCCTGTCCCGCCTCGGTGGTGCGGGCCGCGGCGGGGTTCAGCCGCAGCAGCGTCGCACCGGCGGCCTCACGACCGGTCGGCTCCCCCGAACCGACCGTCCGCAGACCGTTCCCCCCGGTCCCCCGGTTACCCCCCGGGGCGTCCTTGCCCTCGACGCGGACGGGGAGGATCCCCCGCAGCGTGAGGGTGTTGGCGGAGTCGGCCGAACTCCCCAGACGGCCGATCCCGTACAGCTCCCCCGTCCTGCCGCCGCCGCTCACCCGACGGGCGCCAGGGTTTCCACCGGTGCTGTGCGCGCACCCCCGCACGGTCACGGCACCGGAGTTCTCGTCGGTCCTGACCTCGTACCGGGTCCGGTGGGACGTGGCTGACGAACGCGCGGTGCGGACAGCCGGGTTGGTCCGGGTCTGAAGCATGGCGTTCATCGTGCGCCCCCTGGGTCGGTACGAGCGGTTCCGGTAGCCGCCCTTCAGCCGGCCTTGCGGCCCGCTGTCCTGCGGCGACATGGAAAATCCTGCCCGCCGGTTGTGATGGCGCTGTCCGCCGACTGTCACAGGGGTGTCACAGGAGGGGGCCGAACATCGCGGACCGCCTCCCTCCGTACCGGACGCCGGTGGCGTCCGTTCCGGTTCCCGGAGGGACGGTGGGTGGTCCGGGGGGTGATTCGGCGCGGCCGGTGGGCCAAAATGGGGCCGTGCCTTTCCTCCTTCTGATCGAGGACGACGACGCCATCCGGACCGGCCTCGAACTCGCTCTCACCCGCCAGGGCCACCGCGTGGCCACCGCCGCCTCCGGCGAGGACGGCCTGAGGCTCTTCAAGGAGCAGCGGCCCGACCTGATCGTGCTGGACGTGATGCTGCCCGGGATCGACGGCTTCGAGGTGTGCCGCCGGATCCGCCGCACCGACCAGCTGCCGATCATCCTGCTCACCGCGCGCTCGGACGACATCGACGTGGTGGTGGGCCTGGAGTCCGGCGCGGACGACTACGTCGTGAAGCCGGTGCAGCCACGCGTGCTGGACGCCCGGATCCGGGCGGTGCTGCGGCGCGGCGAGCGGGAGAGCTCGGACTCCTCCGCCTACGGCAGCGTGGTGATCGACCGCGCGGCGATGACCGTCACCAAGGACGGACAGGACCTCCAACTCACCCCGACCGAGCTGCGGCTGCTGCTGGAGCTCAGCCGCCGCCCCGGCCAGGCGCTCTCCCGCCAGCAGCTGCTGCGGCTGGTCTGGGAGCACGACTACCTCGGCGACTCCCGCCTGGTGGACGCGTGCGTGCAGCGGCTGCGGGCCAAGGTCGAGGACGTGCCGTCCGCGCCGACGCTGATCCGCACCGTCCGCGGGGTGGGCTACCGGCTGGACCCGCCGGCCTGACCCCGAACGCCTCCGACCAGCCCCACCCGCCCCTGAACTCCCGTACCACGACAGGCTCTTGTGACTGACCATCAGACGACTGCCCGGCGGTTCCCGACGGGCCGGTGGCGTCGGCTGCGCTCCCTGCGGGTGCGGCTGATCGCGGTGTTCGCGGCCGTCGCGCTGCTCGCCGCCGTCTCGGCCTCCGGCATCGCGTACTGGCTGAACCGCGACGCGGTGCTCAAGCGCGCCCAGGACACCGCGCTGAACGACTTCCGGGTCTCGCTCACCCGCAACGTCTCCGAGCTGCCGCTGAACGCGAGCTGCCCGGAACTGGCCGCGCTGGCGTCCAACGTGGCCAGCTCCGGGCTGACGTACGACGTGGTGGTGGTCGACGCGGCGCACCCGGAGTGCACGGCCTCCTCCGACCCCGCGAACTTCACGCTGGCGGACGTCCCGGCGGCGCTGCAGTCCACCGTCGCCAAGCCGCGCGAGATCACCGAGAACAACCCGTACCCGTACCACCTGTACTGGCAGCGGCAGAACCTGGAGGGCCGGCCGTTCGTGATCGGCGGCACCAAGGTGGTGCCGAACGGCCCGACGGCGTACATGTTCAAGTCGCTGGAGAACGAGCGGGCCGACCTCAACACGCTGGGCTGGTCGCTGGCCATCGCCACGCTGCTCGCGCTGATCGGCTCGGCGCTGCTCGCCCAGGCCGCCTCGGCGACCGTGCTGCGGCCGGTCAAGCGGCTCGGGGACGCCGCCCGGAGGCTCGGCGAGGGGCACCTGGACACCCGGCTGGAGGTCGAGGGCTCGGACGAACTCGCCGACCTGGCACGGACCTTCAACCGGGCCGCGGAGTCGCTGCACGAGCAGGTCGAGGAGCTGAGCGCGCGCGAGGCGCAGAGCCGGCGGTTCGTCGCCGACATGTCGCACGAGCTGCGCACCCCGCTGACCGCGATGACCGCCGTGACCGACATCCTGGAGGACGAGGCCGAGTCGCTGGACCCGATGATCGAGCCGGCCGTCCGGCTCGTGGTCAGCGAGACCCGGCGGCTGTCCGACCTGGTGGAGAACCTCATGGAGGTGACCCGCTTCGACGCCGGTACCGCCAGGCTGGTCGCCGACGAGGTGGACATCGCCGACCTGATCATGTCCTGCATCGACGGGCGGGCCTGGTACGACGCGGTCGAACTGGACGCCCCGCGCGGCATCCTGGCCGTGGTCGACCCGCGCCGGCTCGACGTGGTCTTCGCCAATCTCATCGGCAACGCGCTGAAGCACGGCGGCTCGCCGGTGCGGGTCGGGGTCCGGCAGGACGGGGAGTCGGTCGTGGTCGAGGTCTCCGACAGCGGTCCGGGCATCCCGGAGGACGTGCTGCCGCACGTCTTCGACCGCTTCTACAAGGCGGACCGCGGGCGGGCGCGCTCGGAGGGCAGCGGCCTCGGGCTGTCGATCGCGATGGCCAACGCGCAGATACACGGGGGGACGATCACGGCGGCGAACGGGGAGGTCGGCGCGGTGTTCACCCTGACCCTGCCGCTGGCCCCGCCGCCTCCGCCGTCAGCGGGCGGGGCCGAAGGCGGCCCCGCCGGCGACGCCGCCGAGGACAAGGACACCACGTGACCGCCCCCACCGACACCGCCGTCCCCCGCACCGTCCTGCGCCGCGGCGCCGGCGTGCTGCTGCTGCTCGCGCTGGCCTCCGGCTGCGGCATCCGGCCGACCGCCGTACCGGTCGACGCCGGCGCGCCCGCCAGCCGGACGGCCTGCCCGACCACGCCGCACATACCGGCGGCCCTGGCCACCCCGCCGGGACCGGCCCCGACCGTGACCCCGACCCGCGGCACCAAGGCGGCCGTGAGTCCGAGCCCGTCGCCCACCCCGGTGACGCCGGGCAGCCCGCCGCCGGACAACGTGTTCGGCGCGGTGCCGACGACCTCGCCCTGCCGGTAGGCCGCCGGGGAGGAGGGAGCGGACGGGACTCGGGGGGCGCGTTTGGGAATGTTCACGCCGGGTGTGGAACCGACGTGCCGTCGACCCACGTCCTTCCCCCCGTGCAGCGAGATGGCACCAGGACACGCCACGAGCGTTCCGGCGCGGGGACCGAGAGCAGCCCGGCGGCGGCCGTCCACCGTCCCCTCCGGTTGGCCGGGCTGGCGGGTCTCACCGGCCACCTGGCACTGGCGCTCTGGCTGGTGCTGAGACCACTGCCGGTGGCCTGGGTGTACGACGCCAACCTGACGCCGCTCGCCTCGCTCCGCTCCTCCAGCGGCTGGCAGGTGGTCGGCGAACTCCTGCTGCTGGCCCCGCTCGGGGTCCTGCTGCCGCTGGCCGGCGGCCGGCTCCGGGCCCCCTGGCTGCCCTCCTTCCTGCGCACCACCGGCGTCTCCGCGCTGCTGGCGACCGCGCTGGAGTTCCTCTCGTCCTGGGCGCCCGGGCACGTCCTCAACGTGGACCACATCCTGCTCGCCGTGGCCGGCGTGGCCGTCGCCCACCTCGCGCTCGTCCCCGGCCTGCGGCACCTGCTGCGGGACCGGCGGCCGCGGGCGCCCCGGATGCCGGTGCTCTCCGTGCCGCCGGTGGCCGCCGTCACCCCGGTCACGGCCGTCGCACCCACCGCCCGCCGGCGCGCCTACGCCGAACCGACGCCGCCCGCCCGCTGAGCCGGCCCCGGGGCCCGGACCACCCGGCCGCCGACCTCCACCAGCCCGCCCGGACACGGTCCGGCCAGCAGCTGCGAACCCCGGCCCTGGGTGACGGTCAGCGCCCGCCCCAGGCTCGCGGCCAGCAGCAGGGCGGCCGCTCCCGTCGCCTCGTCCTCGTCGATCCCGTCGCCCCGCCCGGGGAAGGCCCGGGCCCGTACGGTGCCGGCCGCCTCGTCCTGCCAGGCCCAGGCGTAGACCCACTCCCCCGGCGGCGGCACCTCCAGCGCCTCCACCTCGGCCGCCGAACCGTACTGCCGCAGCGTGCGTCCCGGGGCCCACTCCGGCCGGGCCGCGATCCGGGTCAGCCCGTCCGCGCGCCGCACCGCCACCTCGCCGGCGACCGTGACCAGCCGGTCCACCCCGAGCAGCCAGGCCGCGCCCACGCACGGGTGGCCGGCGAACGGCAGGGGCACCGACGGGGTGTAGATGTCGATCTCCCCGCGCTCCGGGTCGTCGACGAACACCGTCTCGCTGAAGCCCAGTTCGCGGGCGATCCGCTGCCGGTCCGCGCGCCCCGGAACGGCGGCGCCGTCGCGCACCACGCCGAGCGCGTTGCCGTGCCCGCCGTCCGGCCCGCAAAAGACCCGCAGCACCTCAAAATCCGTCATTTCCCACCTCGTCGACTGCCGCTGCGGCACAGCGCAATGACACCGTGACACAAAGGCGGCGACGAATGTCGGCCGCCTTTAGTACTGTGCGCTCTCGTCCCCGAACGGCGCCTGCCGTTTTTCTTCTTCCCTTCCCCAGGAAACCGCTTTGAACAATCTGGACTTCAGCGCCGAACCGCTCTTCTCCTGGTACGTCGTACTGCTGGCGCTCAGCGGCGTCATCATGGTGGCCCTCGGGGCCGCCGCCGGCGGGCTGAAGGTCGGCCTGCGCGTCCTCAACGTCGTCCTCGGCCTCGGCTTCCTCGGGTACGCCTACTACCTGGCGTTCGTCTTCGAGGGCGGCACCTACTACATCTTCTTCAAGGTGTTCATCCTGCCGGTCGGCATGATCGTCGCCTCGGTGAAGGCGCTCGTCGAACGCGGCAACGCCAAGCAGCAGCAGTCCGCCCAGGCGGCCGCCGCGTTCAACCCGAACGCGCCGTTCAACCCCAACGCCCCGCAGGCCCCGTTCAACCCGAACGCCCCGCAGGCCCCGTACGCCCAGCAGCCGGGCGCGCCCGTCCCGCCGCCGGCCGGCGCCCCGGTTCCCCCGGTCGCGCCGCAGGCCGCTCCGCCCGCCCCGCCGCAGGGCGGCGCGCCGTACCAGCCGGGCGTCCCCCCGCAGCCGGTGGCGGACAACCCGTACGCGCAGCCGCAGCCGCCGCAGAACCCGGTCGGCTGACCGCACCACCGGCCCGTACACACCGGAAGGCCCGTCCGTCCCCGCACGACAGCGGGGGCGGACGGGCCTTCCGGCACGTCAGGGCCGGTTCCCGGCACCGCCCCGCACCCGGTTGCGGCGCCGCGCCACCACCAGGGTGCCGACACCCATGGCGATCGCGGTCACCCCGGTGATCGCCATCGGCTCCGCGGCCGTGCCGCCACCGGTGGAGGCCAGCCGGGTGTCGGCGGCCGGGGCGGCCACCGCCCGCGAGCCGCCCGTCGCCGGACTCGGCGCCATCGGCGGGGCCGCCGCCGGGACGACCGGGGCGGCGGACGGCTCCGGCGCCTCCGGGCCCGGGGCGGGTTCCTGGAACGCCGGAGCGGCCCTGGCGGTGGGACCCGTCGCGGACACGGTGATGAAGTCGGCCGCGGCGCCGACCGCCTCGGCCGCGCTCTCGCCCGGCTCCGGCAGGGTGTCCGCGACGGCGACCAGGGACTCGAACAGGATCGGGGCGTCCCTGGTGAAGGCCAGCCGGACCTCGACGGTGCGGCTCCCGCCCTTCGCCAGCGCGATGACGTCGGCGTCCCGGTCCCCGGTCCGCAGCCCGAGGCACAGCCAGGCCGGGTGCCCCGGGCTGTCGGCCAAGGTGGCCTCCCGCCACTGCCCGTCGACGGCACGGAACTCGAACTTGACGGTGCTCGAAGGGAGTTCGGCCGCCCCCTGGAACACGGCCGCGGGCACGACCCGCAGGTCCTTGCCGCTCCGGTTGGTGAGGACCAGCGTGAACGGCTTCGCCTCCCCGCCCACCGTGAACGAGGTGGGCACGCCCTCGAACCCGACCTCCACGGTGGCCGCCGGGGTGGCCGGTGCCGTGGTCGGCACGGTGGTCGGCGCCGCCGCCGGGGCGACGACCAGGTCCGGGTGGCCGCTCTCCGCACCGGTGGTGCGCTGCTCCGGCGGCAGGGCCGGGTCCGAGACCACGGAGTCGAAGCCCGGCGTCACCCGCCCGGCAGGGGCGTCGGCGGTGACGGTGAGCCGCAGCCGGTAGACGGCCTCGGCGCCGGCCGCCAGCGACAGCACGGCGGGCTGGTCGAGCGCCCAGCGGGCGCCGGCCCCCGCGGCGTTCACCCTGGCGTCCTGCCACTGGGCGGCGCCGGGCGACCGGTACTCCAGCCTGAAGTGGCCCTGCCCGGCGTCGGCGCCGGCGCCGGTGTCCGCGAGGCCGAAGAACGAGGAAGGGACGTCCAGCCGGTGGTCGGCGGTGTTCCGGAGCGTCGCGGTGAACTCCACCGCCGCGCCACCCGCCGTGACGGTGCCGGGAAGACCCCCGAAGGTGATCGTGACCGGCGAGGGACGGGTCCGGGTGCCCGGGACCACCGCGACGGCCTGCGGCGCGGCGAGGACGGCCGGGCCCTCGACGGCCGCCAGGCCGGAGGCCAGCGTGACGGCGGCGGTCGCGGTCAGGAATCTGCGATGCCGAATGCGCAATTCAACCTCACGAGAGAATGCGGGACAGAACCCATCAGGACGTGAAATCGCTTGCGCGAGAGGTTGTTCCACAACGAAGTCGGGCTCTTCGTCCGCCCCCCGGCCGACTGCGATCGGCAGCATCCTACCGAGCCGGCCGGGCCCCTTCGGACGGGCCCGGGCGCACGTTCCGGCCCTCGGCCCTCGGGGTCACCCTGAGGGCTACCCCGACGTCCGGCTACGCCTACCCGGTAACCCTTCGGGGCGGAGAATCACCTGCCGGACGGAGGACCGGGGGCCGCCGGCGACAGAGTATGGAAGCAGCCCGCCGGACCGGCCGGACCGGGCCGCCACCACACGGAGAAGACCATGACCGCGCGCCTCGCCCGTCCCCGCCACAACCGCGTCATCGCCGGCGTCTGCGCCGGGATCGCCGAACGCTTCGGCCTGACCCCGTGGACCGTCCGGCTGATCTTCCTGTTCTCCTGCCTGCTGCCCGGCCCCCAGTTCCTCCTCTACCTGGCCCTCTGGCTGCTGCTCCCCCAGGAGCCGTGAGCCCGGCGGCCCGGCGGACGGCGACGGGCCGCCCGCCCCGGTGTATCCCGGGGTGGGCGGCCCGTCGCCGTGCCGTGGGCCGGGGCGTGCCGGTCGGGCGCGCCCCGGACTTCAGCCGGTCAGGCCGGGGAGGGCCGGCAGGGTGCTGGTCAGCGCGCCGATCGGGGTCTTGTCCAGGCCCGGGACGGTCGGGAGGGCGGCACGCTGCTGGGTGACGCCGGCCAGCGGGGTCTCCCCGGCCGGGACGGCCTTGCCCACGCTCGGGGCGAGGGTGCCCAGCGTCTCGGTCACCTTGCCGGCGGCGGGCAGCTTGGCGGCGGTGTCGGTGACCGCACCGGTCACCGCCGGGTTCGTCAGCGCGCCGGTGGGCAGCCCGAGGCCGCCGGCCGCCTGGCCGTCGGCCGCGGAGGCGGTACCGGCGCCGACCGCCGCGATGGCGATGCCGAGCGCCGCGGTGCCCGCGGCCTTGAGAGCCTGCTTCATGGTGGGTCCCCTTTGGGTCCTCGTCGGTGGCCGACTTCACGCACGGGACCGACGGACGGGCGACCGCCGCCGAGCCGTATCGGCAATGACGGGCACACCGTAGTGAGCCGGTCACCCGGGAACCAAAGGGCGTTCACTCACCCGAGTGAGTAGTCGGATGAACGCCAACTCTCGTGCGGGAACACGGCGTTCATCCGACCCGGCGGGCCCGGGGCACCGCCCCGGCGGCTCAGTTGCCGCCGGCGCCCACGCTGAACAGCCACTCCGCCTTCAGCTCGGCGTAGCCCGGCTTGATCACGTCGCTGATCATCGCCAGCCGCTCGTCGAAGGGCAGGAACGCGGACTTCATCGCGTTCACGGTGAACCACTCCAGGTCGCCCAGGGTGTAGCCGAAGGCCTCCACCACGTGGCCGAACTCCCGGCTCATGCTGGTGCCGCTCATCAGCCGGTTGTCGGTGTTCACGGTGACCCGGAACTTCAGCCGGCTGAGCAGCCCGATCGGGTGCTCGGCGTACGAGGCCGCGGCGCCGGTCTGGATGTTGGAGGTCGGGCACATCTCCAGCGGGATGCGCTTGTCGCGCACGTACGCGGCCAGCCGGCCGAGCTCGACCGTGCCGTCCTCGCCGACCGTGATGTCGTCGACGATCCGCACGCCGTGGCCGAGCCGGTCGGCGCCGCAGCACTGCAGGGCCTCCCAGATCGACGGCAGGCCGAAGGCCTCGCCCGCGTGGATGGTGAAGTGGTTGTTCTCGCCCTTGAGGTAGTCGAAGGCGGCCTGGTGGCGGGTGGGCGGGTAGCCGGCCTCGGCACCGGCGATGTCGAAGCCGACGACGCCCGAGTCCCGGTGGCGGTTGGCCAGTTCGGCGATCTCCTGCGAGCGGGCTGCGTGCCGCATCGCGGTGATCAGGGTGCCGATGCGGATCCGGTGGCCGGCTGCGCGGGCGTTGGCCTCGCCGAGGCGGAAGCCCTCCTGGACGGCCTCGACGACCTCGTCGAGGCTCAGCCCGGCCTCCAGGTGCTGCTCGGGGGCGTAGCGGACCTCGGCGTACACGACGCCGTCGGCGGCCAGGTCCTCGGCGCAGTCCGCGGCGACCTTGATCAGCGCCTCACGGGTCTGCATCACGGCGCAGGTGTGCGCGAAGGTCTCCAGGTAGCGGACCAGCGAGCCGGAGTCGGCGGCCTCGCGGAACCACTCGCCGAGTTCCTTGGCGTCGGTGGTGGGCAGGCCCTGGTAGCCGCAGGCGGCGGCCAGCTCGACCACGGTCTCCGGGCGCAGCCCGCCGTCCAGGTGGTCGTGCAGGAGGACCTTCGGCGCGCGGCGGATCTGGTCGGCGGTGGGGATGCGCGGGCCGGTGCCCGCGGTGGTGACGGGGATCTGCTGTTCCATTGCGGAAATATAGCCCCTACGCGCGTAGACCGACCACCGCGAACACCACCGGATGGTCCAAACTCCACGCGGAATTCCACCGCCCGGTCCATACGATCCGCCAAAACGCCGGACCGCCGCCGAGCGGGCGTCAGTCGTGCTGCAGCAGCCGCCCCCGCCGGGACAGCACGAAGTCCCGGAAGGTCCGCGCCGGCGGGGTCAGCGGCCGCCCCGCCGCCCAGGCCAGCCCGATCGCCCGGCGGGTGCGCGGCGCCGTCACCTCCAGCTCCACCACCCCCGGTCGCGGCACCAGGGCCGGCGGCAGCAGCGCCACCCCCAGCCCGGCCGCCACCAGCCCGCGCAGCGTCTCCGCCTCCTCCCCCTCGAACGCCAGCCGGGGGACGAACCCGGCCTGCGCGCAGAAGCCGTCCGTGATCGCGCGCAGCCCGTACCCCTGCTCCAGTCCGACGAACGGCTCCTCGGCCACCTCCGCCAGCCGGATCCGCCGCCGCCCGGCCAGCCGGTGGTCCGCCGGGACGACCAGGTGCAGCCGCTGCTCGTCCAGCGGGCGGGCGGCGAACGCCGGGTCCTCCGGCAGCGGCGCGACCAGACAGAGGTCCAACTCCCCGGCCCGCAGCCGCTCCAGCATCGCCGCGCCGTAGTCCTGCACCAGCTGGAACCGCACCCGCGGGTGCGCCGCGCGGAAGCCGCGCAGCAGCGCCGGCACCGCGTCCGGCCCCATCGTGTGCAGGAAGCCGAAGGCCACCAGGCCCGCCTCCGGGTCCGCCTCCGCCCGGGCCGCCGCCGCACCGCGCTCGACCTCGGCCAGCGCCCGCTCCACCGAGGCCAGCAGCAGCCGGCCCGCCCGGGTCAGCTGCACCGTACGGCCCTGACGGGCCAGCAGATCCACCCCCAGCTCCTCCTCCAGCCGGGCCACCGAGCGCGACAGCGTCGGCTGCGGCACCCCGAGCAGCGCGGCCGCCTGGGTCACGTGTTCCAGCCGGGCCACCGCCGCGAACCGGGCCAGCCGGGGCGCCAGCAGCACCGCCGGCTCCCGCGGGCCCAACTCGGCCACCCGGTACCGCTGCTCGCCACCGTCCGCCGACTCCGGACCGGACATCGCGCCACCACCTCGACTCATACACCAGTGCATCGATCATCCACGCTTCATGCATTGGACGCATCAACGGCGCCAGGCCTACGGTCGACGACATGCAGCCCGCCGATACCGGGGCATCCGTGACCACCCCGGATGCCCCCGCCACCGCCCCCTCCGCCGTCACCGCGGACGACCGCCACCGCCCCGGCCAGCGCGACTTCCGCCGCGCCAACCTCGCCCTCTTCGCCGCCGGGGTCGCGACCTTCGTCCTGCTCTACTCCACCCAGGGCCTGCTGCCGATCCTCTCGGCCGACCTCGACCTCACCCCCGGCCAGGCCAGCTGGACGGCCTCCGCCGCCACCCTCGGCCTCGCCCTCGGGCTGCTCCCGGCCAGCGCGCTCTCCGACAAGTACGGCCGCACCGCGGTGATGACGGCCTCCACCCTCGCCGCCTCCGCCCTCGCGCTCGCCCTGCCCTTCGCCCCGGACCTCACCGCCCTCGTCACCCTGCGGGTCCTCCAGGGCGCCGCCCTCGCCGGGCTCCCCGCCACCGCCATGGCCTACCTCGCCGAGGAGGTCCACCCCAGTGCGCTGCCCTCCGCGATGGGCCTGTACGTGGCCGGCAACAGCATCGGCGGAATGGGCGGCCGGCTGCTCTCCGGCTGGACCGCCGCCGGACTCGGCTGGCGCTGGGGCCTCGCCGCCTCCGCCGTCCTCGCCCTGCTCGCCGCGCTCGCCTTCCGGCTGCTGATCCCCGCGGCCCGGCACTTCACCCCCGCCCCGGTGGACGCCCGCGCGCTCGCCCGGACCGTCGGACGGCACCTGCGCAACCCGCTGCTGGTGCGGCTGTACGCGCTCGGGATGCTGTTCATGGCCGTGTTCGGCGCGGTCTACAACACCGTCGGCTACCGGCTGATCTCCGCGCCGTTCCACCTGCCGGAGTCGATCGCCGCCTCGATCTTCGTGGTCTACCTGGTCGGCACCGGCACCTCCGCCGCGGCCGGCCGGCTCTCCGGCCGCCTCGGCCGGCGCGGCGCCCTCTACGTCTCCATCGGCGTGACCGCGGCCGGCCTGCTGCTCTCCCTCGCCGAGTCCCTGGTCTGCGCCCTGCTCGGCCTGGTCCTGATCACCGCCGGCTTCTTCGCCGGCCACGCCACCGCCTCCTCCTCGGTCGGCCGCACCGCCACCGAGGGCCGCGCCCAGGCCTCCGCCCTGTACCTGATCGCCTACTACCTCGGCAACAGCCTCGGCGGCACCCTCGGTGCCGACGCCTACCACTCCGCCGGCTGGCCCGGCGCCGCCACCGTCGGGCTCGCCGCCATGACCCTCGCCGCCGCCGTCACCCTCTACGCCACCCACCGGGCCCACGCGGCCCGCCGAACGGTCGCGAACGCTTGACAGCCGCCGCGGATACACTCCGGAACATGAGCATCGATCCTGCTGTGTACGCCAGGCTGCTCGAGATCGCGGATCAGCTGCCGAAGGTGCCGGGGATAGGGAAGATCGAGATCGCCGACGGCCAGATCGTCATGATGATGTCGCCCGTGAAGCGTCACGAACTCGCCGTGCTGCGCCTCTCCCGACAGATCAACGCCCAGTTGTCGGCCACCCACCCCGGTCACATCGCGTATCACGGTGCGGATCTCCAGGACGCGGGGCTCGGCCAACTGCGCAACCCGGACCTGATGGTGTTCCCCGAGGCGACCCTGGAGGGCGAGCAGCGGGCGGTCCTCCCGCACGAGGTGCTGCTCGTCGTGGAAGTCGTCTCCAAGTCGAACCCCGAGAACGACTACCACGACAAGGTCCGCGACTACTCGGCCATGGGGATTCCGTTCTACCTGCTCGTCGATCCCCGCACGGGCACGGGCATCGTGCACTCGGAACCCGGCTACGAGGCCCGGGAGAAGTTCGTCTTCGGCGACAGGATCGCCGTCGGCCCCTGGACGCTCGACACCAGCGGTCTGCTCACGTACGCCTGATCCGGCGTACGTGAGCAGACCTCAGGACCCTCAGGCGATGCGGTCGAGGACGATCGGGTTCGGGGTGAAGGCCGTGCCCGCCGGGGCGACCTCGATGCCGCCGGCCAGGGCCTCGACGGCGTAGTCGAAGCGCTCCGGGGTGTCGGTGTGCAGGGCCAGCTCGACGACGTCGGCCGGGCTGCCGCCGTCACCCTCTACGCCACCCACCGGGCCCACGCGGCCCGCCGAACGGGGCAGCTGGGCAGACTTTCCGCCAGGTAGACTTTCCCCATGGCAGACCTCAAGCGCCGCCGACGCCCCCACCTGGTGTCCACGCCCGTGCGGAAGAAGGGCGTGGTCACCATTCCGCAGGAGATAAGAGAGCAGCTGGACCTCCAGGAGGGCGACCAGCTGGTCGTCGCAGTGGAGGACGGCCGCATCGTGCTGACCCCGGCCTCGGTCATCCCGGACGACCAGGCGTGGTTCTGGAACGGCTCCTGGCAGGAGAAGGAGCAGGAGGTCGACGAGGCGATCGCCGCGGGCGAGCGGGGCGAGGTGTTCCAGGACGGGGACGCCTTCCTCCAGTCACTCGCCGACGAGGCCGGCCTCGACCTGGGGGAGATCAAGCGCCGTGCCGACGTATGAGTCTCTGGCTCACTTCCTGCGCGACTGGAAGGGCCTGACCGCCGCGCAGAAGGCCGCGTTCCTGGTCGCGGTGACCCAGTTCGTCACCGACCTCCGAGCCGGACAGGGCTTCCGCCGAGGCCTGCGGGTGAAGAAGATGCAGGGCCATCCCGACATCTGGGAGATGACCTGGGCCCCGGACGGCCGGGCGACCTTCAGCTACGGAACCCCGGTCCAGGACAGCGAGCCGCACATCGTCTGGCGCCGGATCGGCACCCACGACATCTTCGGCCGCCCCTGATCGGGGAAAACGCCGGGCCGCCCACCGGTGCACGGGTGGGCGGCCCGTTCACGACCGCCCTCAGGCGATGCGGTCGAGGACGATCGGGTTCGGGGTGAAGGCCGTGCCCGCCGGGGCGACCTCGATGCCGCCGGCCAGGGCCTCGACGGCGTAGTCGAAGCGCTCCGGGGTGTCGGTGTGCAGGGTCAGCAGGGGCTGGCCGGCCACCACGGTGTCGCCGGGCTTGGCGTGCATCTCGACGCCGGCGCCGGCCTGGACCGGGTCCTCCTTGCGGGCGCGGCCGGCGCCCAGGCGCCAGGCGCAGACGCCGATCGCGTAGGCGTCCAGGGCGGTGAGCACGCCGGAGGCGGGCGCCGGGATGACGTGCTGCTCGCGGGCGACCGGGAGCGGGGCGTCGACGTCGCCGCCCTGGGCGGCGATCATGCGGCGCCAGTGGTCCATCGCGGAGCCGTCGCGCAGCGCGTCGGCCGGGTCCTTGCCCTGCACGCCGGCCGCGGCGAGCATCTCGCGGGCGAGCGCGAGGGTCAGCTCGACGACGTCGGCCGGGCCGCCGCCCGCGAGCACCTCCAGGGACTCCCGGACCTCCAGCGCGTTGCCCGCGGTGAGGCCGAGCGGGGTGGACATGTCGGTGAGCAGCGCGACGGTGTTGACCCCCGCGGTGGTGCCCAGGCCGACCATGGTGCGGGCGAGTTCGCGGGCGTCGTCCAGGTTCTTCATGAACGCGCCGGAGCCGACCTTGACGTCCAGGACCAGCGCGCCGGTGCCCTCGGCGATCTTCTTCGACATGATCGAGGAGGCGATCAGCGGGATGGCCTCGACGGTGCCGGTGACGTCGCGCAGCGCGTACAGCTTCTTGTCGGCCGGCGCGAGGCCGTCGCCCGCCGCGCAGATCACCGCGCCGGCGGAGCCCAGCACGTCCATCATCTCCTCGTTGGAGAGCAGGGCGCGCCAGCCGGGGATGGACTCCAGCTTGTCCAGGGTGCCGCCGGTGTGGCCGAGGCCGCGGCCGGACAGCTGCGGGACGGCGGCGCCGCAGGCGGCGACCAGCGGGGCGAGCGGCAGGGTGATCTTGTCGCCGACGCCGCCGGTGGAGTGCTTGTCGCTGGTGGGCAGCGGCAGCGAGGAGAAGTCCATCCGGACGCCGGAGCGGATCATGGCGTCGGTCCAGCGGCTGATCTCGCGCGGCTTCATCCCGTTCAGCAGGATCGCCATCGCCAGCGCGGACATCTGCTCGTCGGCGACCTCACCGCGGGTGTAGGCGTCGATGACCCAGTCGATCTGAGCGTCGCTCAGCTCTCCGCGATCGCGCTTGGTCCTGATGACGGAGATGGCGTCCATGCGTGCTCCAAGAGGGGTTTCAAAAGCGAAGAGTGTCGCGAGATGACCGGGTTCCGGCCCACTCGCGACACTCTACGCGCGTAACAATTGCTGCGGCTAGGGCCAACCGGGCCCTTAGAGCCGCTCCGGTCCGAACGCGTCGGGAAGGACCTCGCTCATCGGCTTCACGCCCGAGGCCAGTTCGACCAGCAGCCCCGGCCCGCCGTGCTCGTACAGCAGTTGGCGGCAGCGCCCGCACGGCATCAGCAGCTCGCCGGCGCCGTCCACGCAGGTGAAGGCGACCAGCCGGCCGCCGCCGGAGGAGTGCAGCGCGGACACCAGCCCGCACTCGGCGCACAGCCCGAGCCCGTACGAGGCGTTCTCGACGTTGCAGCCGGTGACCACCCTGCCGTCGTCCACCAGGGCGGCCGCGCCGACCGGGAACCTGCTGTACGGCGCGTACGCGCGGCCCATGGCCTCGCGCGCCGCCGCGCGCAGCAGCTCCCAGTCGATCGCGGGCGGCGCCGCAGGCGCGGGGGTGGTCACTTGCCCTGGCCCTTGCGGTAGATCTGGCCGTCCGCCTTGGGCATCCGCAGGCGCTGCGAGGCCAGCGAGAGCACCACCAGGGTGATCAGGTACGGCGTGGCGACGATCAGCGGGCGCTGCACCTCGTCGGTCAGCGAGTACCAGGCGATCAGGCCGCCGGCCACCACGAAGGAGACCACCGTCGCGGTGTACTTGCGGCGGTACAGCTGCCAGAGCGCGAACAGGATCATCGCGATGCCGACGATCAGGATCAGCACGTGCACCGACTCCGGGTCGCGCAGCTGGAGGCTGTCGGTGAAGCCGAACAGACCGGCGCCCATGGCGAGGCCGCCGGGCATCCAGTTGCCGAAGATCATCGCAGCGAGGCCGATGAAGCCGCGGCCGAGGGTCTGGCCGTCCTTGTAGAAGTGCGCCGCGACCAGCGAGAGGTACGCCCCGCCGAGGCCGGCGAAGGCGCCGGAGGCGATGACCGCGAGGTACTTGTACTTGTAGACGTTGACGCCCAGCGACTCGGCGGCGGTGGGGTTCTCACCGCAGGAGCGCAGCCGCAGGCCGAACACCGTGCGCCAGAGCACGAAGTAGCTGACCACGATCAGCGCGCCGGCCAGCAGCACCACCACCGAGATGTTGGTGACCAGGCCGCCGAGCACGCCCGCGACGTCCGAGACGAAGAACCAGTGGTGGCTCTCGATGCTCTTCAGCCCGGAGGACAGGCCCGGGACGGTGATGTACGGCAGCGGGTCCGCCGGCGGGGACTGGTTCTGGCCGGCACCGACCGAGACGTAGTCCTTGTAGTAGATCCGGTTGACGTACGCGCAGATGCCGGGGATCAGCAGGTTGATGCCGACGCCGGAGACGATGTGGTCGACGCCGAAGGTGACCGTGACGACCGCGTGCAGCAGGCCGCCGACCGCCCCGCCCAGCATGCCGGCCAGCAGGCCGACCCACGGGTTGACCAGGTAGCCCGCCCAGGCGCCGCAGAAGGTGCCGGCGACCATCATGCCTTCGAGACCGATGTTGACCACACCGGCCCGCTCGGACCAGAGACCGCCCAGACCGGCCATGCCGATCGGCACGGCGGCGCCGAGCGCGGCGGTGACCTGCCCGGAGGAGGTCAGCGAGTGGTTGCCGGTGGCCAGGCCCACGGCGGAGAACAGCACCAGGGCGCCCGCGATCAGGAGCAGGACGACCGGCCAGGACAGCTTGCGCTTCTTCGCGGGTGCGCCCGACGCCTTCGGACGGGCAGCCGTTGCCGTGCTCATGCGGACACCTCCTTCTTCTCACTGTTCGCGGCAGCCTGGGCGGCGAGCTGGGCGCCGACCTTCTGCTGCTGACGCTTCAGGCCGTAGCGGCGCACCAGCTCGTACGCGACGACGACGCAGATGACGATGGTGCCCTTCATGACGTCGACGATCTCGAACGGGAAGCCGCCCTGGAGCGGCAGCACCGAGCCGGTGACGTCCAGGAAGGCGAACAGCAGCGCCGCGAAGGCCATGCCGATCGGGCTGTTCCGGCCGAGCAGGGCGATCGAGATGCCCAGGAAGCCCAGACCGGGCTGGAAGCTCTGGCCGAAGTAGTACGAGTTCTGCAGCAGCTCCGGCAGGCCGATCAGACCGGCGATGGCTCCGGAGACCACCATCGAGATGACCACCATGCGCTTGACGTTCACGCCGGAGGCGGTCGCCGCGGACTCCGAGCGGCCGGTGGCGCGCAGGTCGAAGCCGAAGCGGGTGCGGGTCAGCACGAACTGGAAGACCACTCCGACCAGGGCCGCGACGAAGATGAAGCCCCAGAGCGTTCCGCCGGCCGTCTCCAGCGAGAAGAAGTGGCTGGACTGCGAGATCGGCTCGGTCTGGATCGAGTTGGTGGTGCCGCTGGTCTTCGGCGCGAAGATGCCGGGGACGAGCAGCAGACCGATGATCGCGGTCGCGATCGAGTTCAGCATGATGGTCGAGATGACCTCGCTGACGCCGCGGTAGACCTTCAGCAGACCGGCGATGCTCGCGTACAGACCGCCGACCAGCATGGCCGTGACCAGCAGCAGCGGGATCTGGATGAAGGCCGGCAGGTCCACCTTGGCGCCGACGAAGGCCGCGAACAGTGCCGCGACCTTGTACTGGCCCTCGACGCCGATGTTGAACAGGTTCATCCGGAACCCGAACGCGGCGGCCGCGGCGGCCAGGTAGTAGGTGGTGGACCGGTTGAGGATGCCCACCTGGCCGTCCGACTTGCCGGCGTACGTGATCATCACGTTCCAGGCGTCGAACGGGTTCTTGCCCGAAGTCGCCAGCAGGACGGAGCAGATCGCGATGGAGAGCAGGACCGCGAGCACCGGCGCCGCCAGCGCGAGCACGATCCGCTCACCGCTGAACCGCTGGGCCAGGCCGGGCTTCGCGGCGGCGGGGTTGGGACTGGTCATGGGTTACTCCCCCGCCTGCGGGTCGTCGGCGGTGTCGGTGGGCTGGTGCCCGGCCTCGGCCTCGGTGCCCTCGGCCGCGACGGCCTGAGCCTCGGCGACGGCCTCCGGCTCGGACTCCAGGTGGCCGCTGGCGGCACCGGTCATCGCGGTGCCGAGGTCCTCGGCGGTGACGGTGGCCGGGTCGGCGTCGGCGACCAGGCGGCCGCGGTAGATGACCCGGATGGTGTCGGACAGGCCGATCAGCTCGTCCAGGTCTGCGGAGATCAGCAGGACGGCCAGGCCGGCCCGCTGGGCGACCCGGATGTGTTCCCAGATCTGCGCCTGCGCGCCGACGTCCACACCGCGGGTGGGGTGGGCGGCGATCAGCAGCTTGGGCTGGTGGCTCATCTCGCGGCCGATGATCAGCTTCTGCTGGTTGCCGCCGGAGAGCGAGGCCGCGGTGACCTCGATGCCGGGAGTGCGGACGTCGTACTCCTCGACGATCCGCCAGGTGTCCGTGCGGGCGGCGGCCGGGTCGAGCAGCACGCCCTTGGAGTTGGGCGCCTCGGTGACGTGGCCGAGGATGCGGTTCTCCCAGAGCGGGGCCTCCAGCAGCAGGCCGTGCTTGTGGCGGTCCTCGGGGATGTAGCCGATGCCGGCCTCGCGGCGGGCCCGGGTCAGGGTGCCGGAGAGGTCCTTGCCGTCCAGCGTGACGGTGCCGGCGTTCAGCGGCAGCATCCCCATGACGGCCTCGACCAGCTCGGCCTGGCCGTTGCCCTCGACACCGGCGATGCCGAGGATCTCGCCCTTGTGGATGCGCAGCGAGATGTCGTCGAGGACGACGCGCTCGATGCCCTCGGCGTCGGTCTTGGCGATCCGCAGGCCCTCGACGTCGAGCATCACGGCGTCGGTGACGGTCGACTCACGGCTCTCCGGGGAGGGCAGCTCGGCGCCGACCATCAGCTCGGCGAGCTGCCGGGCGGTGACGGCCTTCGGGTCGGCGTCGCCGACCGTGGTGCCGCGCCGGATGACGCTGATCGCGTCGGCCACCGCGAGCACCTCGTGCAGCTTGTGCGAGATGAAGATGACGGTGACGCCCTCGGACTTGAGCTCGCGCAGGTTGTCGAACAGCGCGTCGACCTCCTGCGGGACGAGCACGGCCGTGGGTTCGTCGAGGATCAGGATCTTGGCGCCGCGGTACAGCACCTTGAGGATCTCGACGCGCTGGCGGTCGGCGACGCCGAGGTCCTCGACCAGGACGTCCGGGCGCACGCCCAGGCCGTACTGGTCGGAGATCTCCTTGATCTTCGCCTTCGCCCTGGCACCGATGCCGTGGAGCTTCTCGCCGCCGAGGACGACGTTCTCCCACACCGTGAGGTTGTCGGCGAGCATGAAGTGCTGGTGCACCATGCCGACGCCGCGGGAGATGGCGTCGCCGGGGGTGTTGAACTCGCACGGCTCGCCGTTGATCGCGATGGTGCCCTCGTCCGGCTTCTGCATGCCGTAGAGGATCTTCATCAGCGTCGACTTGCCGGCGCCGTTCTCACCCATCAGGGCGTGCACGGTCCCGGTGCGGACGGTGAGGTTGATGTCGTGGTTGGCCACGACACCCGGGAAGCGCTTGGTGATGCCGCGCAGTTCGACGGCCGGTGTCGCCGTCCCCGCGCTGGGGGTGCCGTCCTTGCGCAGGGGGACGGGGTCGGATGCGGTGATGGCGGTCTCCTGGTGGTCTGGAGGCGCGTCGTTGCGCTCGGAGGGCCAAGGGGGAACGGAGAGACGGAACGGGGCCCGGGGGTACGCGTTGAGCGCACCCTGCCGGGCCCCTCCCGTGAACTGTGTGGATGCGTCGCCCTGCCGGGCAGGCGGCGGGCTCTGCGGCGTCCGGGACGCGCGGTGCTTACTTGACCGGCGCGGTCGGAATGGTGGTGGCGCCGGACTTGATCGCGTCGGAGGCGACCTTCAGCTTGTCCTGGATGTCGTCGATCTTGCCGCCGGTGATGGCGAGCGAGACGCCCTCGGCCTTCAGGTCGAACAGCTTGACGCCGGTCGGGCTCTGGCCCTGCTTGACCGACTGGATGTACGAGAACACCGCGGTGTCGACGTTCTTGACCATCGAGGTCAGGATGCTGTTCTTGTACTTCGCCAGGGCCGGCTGGCTGGCCTGGTCGGAGTCGACACCGATGGCCAGGGCGCCCGACTTGTTGGCGACGGCCTCGATGGCGCCGTTGCCGGAGGAGCCGGCGGCGGTGTAGATGACGTCCGCGCCCTTGTCGAGCTGGCCCTGGGCGGCCTCCTTGCCCTTGTCGGGCGAGGCGAAGCCGGTGAAGTCCGGCGGGGTGGTCAGGTAGGTGGTCTCGACCGTGATGTTCGGGTCGACGGACTTCACACCCGCCGTGTAACCGGCCTCGAACTTCTTGATCAGCTCGGACTGCACACCGCCGATGAAGCCGACGTGCTTGGCCTTCGACTTGTTCGCGGCGGCGACACCGGCCAGGTACGAGCCCTCCTGCTCGGCGAAGAGCAGCGAGGTGACGTTGGCCGGCTGGTCCTTGTCGTTCGAGTCGATGATCGCGAACTTGACCGTCGGGTTGTCCTTGGCGATCTTGTTGACCGCCGGCTGGTAGACGAAGCCGACCGCGATGATCGTCTTGTAACCCGCGTCGATCAGGTTCTTGAGACGGGTCTCCTTGTCGGCCTCGGCCTCGCCCTGCTTGGCCTCGGCCTCGGTCACGCCGACGCCCAGCTCGGACTTGGCCCTGTCGAGGCCACGGGCGGCGGAGTCGTTGAACGACTGGTCGCCGCGGCCGCCGATGTCGTAGGCCATGCCGACCTTGAGCGAACCGTCGCCCGAGCCGGAAGAGGAGGAGTCGGTGCTCTTTGCGCCGCAAGCGGCGAGCGAGGCCATGCCCAGGGAACCCGAGAGCACAACCGCGGCGAGCTTCATTGAACGGCGCAAGGGGATATCTCCTTCTACACGCAACCGTTTGGCGTGGTCGGACGCCACCGTAACGCGCGTAGAACACGGTTGTGTTACGGGGTGCCGGAGCATACGGGTTGTTATCAAACCGTGGTCTGATGTTCTCCCCGGGGCTCTATCCCCCGCGCGGACGGTGATCCGAGGTCGGTTCGGTCAGTTTACGTAACCCCGACGGGACCCCGGATCCGGCCGTTCCGCTTCGCTCCGGCCGCACCGCCCCCGGACCTGCCGTCAGCTGCCGTCCGCCTCCAGGGCCAGCGCCGAGAACAGTTCCACGCCGATGCCGATCGCCCGCTCGTCCACGTCGAACCGGCCCTGGTGCAGGTCCCGGACCGTGGCATCGCCGGGGGCGCGGACGCCGAGCCGGGCCAGCGCGCCCGGGGCGTGCTCCAGGTACCAGGAGAAGTCCTCGCCGCCCAGGCTCTGCTCGGTGCCCTCCACCACCACGGCGCCGTCCCCGCCGAACCGGGCATGCATCGCCCCGTCCAGCAGGGCGACCGAGACCGCCTCGTTCACCACCGGCGGCACCCCGCGGTGGTAGTCCAGCGTCCACTTGGCCCGGTGGGTCTCGGACAGCTTGGCGATCAGCTCGTGCAGCAGGTCCGGCGCCTCCCGCCAGCCGTCCAGCTCCAGGCAGCGGACGGTGCCCTCCAGCTCGGCGTGCTGCGGGATGACGTTGGGCGCGGAGCCGGAGGCGATCCGCCCCCAGACCAGGCTGACGCCCCAGCGCGGGTCCATCCGGCGGGCCAGCGCCCCCGGGAGGTCGGCGGCCGTCCTGGCGACCGCGGTGACCAGGTCCGTGGTCAGGTGCGGACGGGCGGTGTGCCCGCCGGGGCCGTCCAGGTGCAGCACCAGGCGGTCGCAGGCCGAGGTGATCGCCCCGACCCGCAGGGCGATCCGGCCGACCTCCACCTTCGGGTCGCAGTGCACCGCGAAGATCCGCCCGACACCCGCCATCCCGCCGGCCTTGATGACGTCCAGCGCGCCGCCCGGCATGACCTCCTCGGCGGGCTGGAACACCAGCCTGACGGGACGGTGCAGCTCGCCGGCACGGGCGGCCTCGGCCAGCACCAGGCCGGTGCCGAGCACCACCGAGGTGTGCACGTCGTGGCCGCAGGCGTGGGCCCGGCCGGGGACGGTGGAGCGGTACGGCACGTCGGTCTTGGCGTCGTCGATCGGCAGCGCGTCGATGTCGGCGCGGAAGGCCAGGAACTCCGTTCCCGGAGCGGTGCCGGGCGGGACGATGTCGACGAGCATGCCGGTGCCGCCGGGCAGCACCCGGGGTTCGAGCCCGGCGGCCGCCAGCCGGTCGCGCAGCAGCCCGGTGGTTCGGAACTCCTGGCGGCCCAGCTCCGGGTGCCGGTGCAGATCACGACGGAAGGCGATCAGCTCGGGCTCCAGCGCCCGGACCCGGTCGCGCAGATCGGCGGCGGGGCGTGGGACGGCGAGAGTGGTGCCCGGCTGAGCGGGCTCAGGACGGTTCATCTCGCCAATCGTAGGCCTGTTGGGGGGATTTGGCCCGACTTCCGGAAAACTAGTCCCCGGATGGGTGCATACCGGCCGGACACGTGGGTATGACATCTTGTTTCAGCCGCCTTCCCCGGGTTGCGTGCCCTGTGCAACGACCACCCCGGCCGACGGTCACGGCCCGCCACTTCCCCGATGACACCGACGGGTTGACGGCCGTTCAGCAGAACGTCAGAAGCGCTCCACCGGGGAGTACGTCCCCCACACTCCGCGCAGCGCGTCGCACACCTCGCCGACGGTGGCCCGGGCGGCCAGCGCCTCCTTCATCGGGTACAGCACGTTCCCCGTCCCCTCGGCGGTGCGGCGCAGCGCGTCCAGCCCCCGGGTGACGGCGCCGGCGGAGCGCTCGGCCCGCAGCCGGGCCAGCCGCCGCGCCTGCCGCTCCTCGATCGCCGGGTCCACCCGCAGCGGCTGGTAGGGCTCCTCCGTGTCCGACCGGAAGCGGTTGACCCCGACCACCGTCCGCTCCCCGGAGTCGGTCTCCTGCTGGAGCCGGTAGGCGGTGCGCTCGATCTCGCCCTTCTGGTAGCCCCGTTCGATCGCGGCCACCGCGCCGCCCTGCTCCTCGATCCGGTCCATCAGCGACCGCGCCGCGGCCTCCACCTCGTCGGTGAGCGACTCGACGGCGTAGGAGCCGGCGAACGGGTCGACGGTGGCGGTCACGTCGGTCTCGTACGCGAGCACCTGCTGGGTGCGCAGGGCGAGCCGGGCGGCCTTCTCGGTGGGCAGCGCGATCGCCTCGTCGTAGCTGTTCGTGTGCAGCGACTGGGTGCCGCCGAACACCGCGGCGAGCGCCTGCACGGTGACCCGGGCCAGGTTGACCTCGGGCTGCTGGGCCGTGAGCTGCACTCCGGCGGTCTGGGTGTGGAAGCGCAGCATCTGCGAGCGCGGGTTCCGGGCGCCGAACACGTCGCGCATGATTCTGGCCCAAATCCTGCGTGCCGCACGGAACTTGGCTACTTCCTCCAGCAGTGTCGTGCGGGCCACGAAGAAGAACGAGAGCCGGGGGGCGAAGTCGTCCACGGCCATCCCGGCGGCGATCGCGGTGCGGACGTAGGCGATGCCGTTGGCCAGCGTGAAGGCGATCTCCTGCGCGGGGTCGGCCCCGGCCTCGGCCATGTGGTACCCGGAGATGGAGATGGTGTTCCAGCGCGGGATCTCGGCCCGGCAGTACCGGAACACGTCGGCGACCAGCCGCAGCGAGGGCTGCGGCGGGAAGATGTAGGTGCCGCGGGCGATGTACTCCTTCAGCACGTCGTTCTGGACCGTGCCGGTGAGCGCCGCCGGCGCCACCCCCTGGGCCTCGCCGACCAGTTGGTAGAGAAGCAGGAGCAGGGCGGCGGGCGCGTTGATGGTCATCGAGGTGGACACCCCGCCGAGCGGGATGCCGTCGAACAGCACCGCCATGTCCTCGACGCCGTCCACGGCGACGCCCACCTTGCCGACCTCCCCGGCGGCGAGCGGCGCGTCCGAGTCGTAGCCCATCTGGGTGGGCAGGTCGAAGGCGACCGAGAGTCCGGTGCCGCCGCCCGCGATCAGCTGCCGGTAGCGGGCGTTGGACTCGGCGGCGGTGCCGAAGCCCGCGTACTGGCGCATCGTCCAGGGGCGGCCGGTGTACATCGTCGGATAGACGCCCCGGGTGTAGGGGTACTCCCCCGGCCGGCCCAGCCGGGCGCCGGCCTCCCGGCCGGCCAGGGACTCGGGACCGTACAGCGGCTCGATCGCGAAACCCGACTCGGCGCGGCGCGGTTCGGCTGTCATGGGGGTGCCTCCTCCGGAGCTGGGGAGCGGGTCCTCGCAATGTAGGGCCTGACCGGCCCGCCGCGGCGGCGACGCGGTTGAGATGATCGGGTGAACGACCGATGAGCCCCAGGGAGTGGCAATGACCGAGCAGAAGGTGGCCGTGGTCACCGGTGCCAGCAGCGGAATCGGCGCGGCGACCGCCCGCCGGCTGGCCGCCGAGGGCTTCGACGTGGTGCTGACCGCCCGGCGCACCGACCGCGTCGAGGCGCTGGCCGAGGAGATCGCCGCCCGGGGCGGTTCGGCCCGCGCGGTCACCCTGGACGTCACCGACCGGGCCGCGGTGGACGCCTTCGCCGCCGCGGTCGGCCGGGTGGACGTCCTGGTGAACAACGCCGGCGGCGCGATCGGCGCGGAGAGCGTCGAGCACGGGGACCCGGCCGACTGGCGGGCCATGTACGAGGTGAACGTGCTCGGCGTGCTGCACGTGACGCAGGCCCTGCTGCCGGCCCTGCGGGCCACCGGCGACGGCACGGTGCTGGTGCTCTCCTCGACCGCCGCGCTGGCCGCGTACGAGGGCGGCGGCGGGTACGTCGCCGCCAAGCACGCCGCGCACACCATCGCCGCCACGCTGCGGCTGGAGCTGTGCGGGGAGCCGATCCGGGTGATCGAGATCGCGCCCGGCATGGTGAAGTCCGAGGGCTTCGCGGTAACCCGCTTCCGCGGCGACGAGGAGAAGGCCGCCGCCGTGTACGCGGGCGTGGCCGAACCGCTCACCTCGGAGGACATCGCGGACACCGTGGCGTGGGCGGTCACCCGGCCCTCGCACGTGAACATCGACCTGCTGGTGGTCCGCCCCCGGGCGCAGGCCGCCAACCACAAGGTCCACCGCGCCTGAGCCCGGCCCGGCGGGCGGCCCCGGAGCAGGGGCCAAGATCGAACACGTCACCCCCCGGTGGTACACACGTGCGATGAGAACCTTCCGGGCCGCCCGCCCACGGGTCCTGCTGACCGCGCTGGCGGCAGGCACCCTGCTCCTCGCCTCCGCCTGCGACGACACCGCCGCGCCGGCCCAGGACCGGGCCGCGGGCACCACCGCGCCCGCCGCCACCACCCCCACGGCCACCCCGACACCGACGCCCAGGCCCACCGGCGAGGCCGACCCGGCACTCAAGCCCTTCTACGGCCAGCAGATCACCTGGGCCGACTGCCCGGCCGACGCCCAGGCCGAGAAGGCCAAGATCGACATATCCGGCCTGCGGTGCGGCACGCTGCACGTCCCGCTGGACTACGCCGCCCCCGCCACCGACGCGCTCGACCTCGCGCTGGTCAAGTACCCGGCCGCCAAGCCGGACCAGCGGATCGGCTCGCTGATGGTCAACCCCGGCGGCCCCGGCGAATCCGGCGTCGGGATGGTCAAGTACGGCGCCAAGCAGTTCGCCGGCACCCTGCACGACCGCTTCGACGTGATCGGCTTCGACCCCCGCGGCACCGGCGACAGCTCCCCGGTCGTCTGCTACGACGACAAGCAGCACGACGCCGTCAACCAGACGGACGCCTCCCTCGACCCGGCCGTCCGCAAGGCCGAGCACGTCAAGCAGGCCACCGAGCACGCCGCCGCCTGCCAGGCCAGGTCCGGCAGGCTGCTGCCCTTCGTCGGCACCCGCAACACCGCCCGCGACCTGGACGTGCTGCGCGCCGCGGTCGGCGACAAGCAGCTCAACTACCTCGGCATCTCCTACGGGACGTACCTCGGCGCGCTCTACGCCGAGGAGTTCCCGAAGAACACCGGCCGGCTGATCCTGGACGGCGCGGTCGACCCCGGCCAGGACCGGCTGGACCACGGGGTCGACCAGCAGGTCGGCTTCGAGAAGTCCTTCGAGCGCTTCGCCGCCGACTGCGTGGAGAACCACGCCGACGAGTGCCCGCTCGGCAAGGACGGCACCAAGGCCGCGAAGAAGGCCGCCGACTTCCTCGACGGGCTGTACGACCACCCGCTGACCACCAAGGACGGCCGCAAGCTCGGCCGCGACCAGGCCTGGACCGGCACCATCTCGCTCCTCTACGGCGACGAGACGACCGCCTGGAAGTACCTGCGCGCCGCCCTCGGCTGGGCGATGGTGCGCGACAAGGGCGACTACCTGCTGGCCTTCGCCGACGACTACAACGGCCGGGACGCGGACGGCCACTACAGCCCGGTGGACGAGGCCAACAACGCGATCGGCTGCGCCGACGCCGCCCGCCCCGCGCCCACCCCCGAGCACGCCAGGGCCGCCGTGGACCGGCTGCTCGCCGAGGCGCCGCTGATGTCCAGGGGCGTCACGGTGGACGACTTCAGCGAGGCCGGCTGCGCCTACTGGCCGTTCAGGACGCAGGAGACGCCGCACACCGTCCGGGCCGAGGGCAGCGCGCCGATCCTGGTGGTCGGCAGCACCGGCGACCCGGCCACCCCGTACGCCTCGGCCGAGGCGCTGGCCAAGGGCTTCGCCAACGCCACCCTGCTCACCCGGGTCGGCGAGGGGCACGGCGCCTTCGGGAAGGGCAACGCCTGCATCGACCGGGCCATGGAGGCCTACCTGACCGAGGGCACGATGCCGGCCCCGGGCACCCGCTGCGACTGAGTCCCGCGGGCCGGACCGGACCGGCCCGGGTCCTCGGTGGACGGCGGCGCCGCGGCCGGCGGCAGGACACGGGGAGGGCGCTGACGCGCAGGTGTCAACGTCACAACTTGATAGCTCGTCCGGATGAATTCGGCGCGCGCCCTCCCCAACTGATGACCGCTCAACTACCTTTGAGGCGCAGGTCGACCGGCGCCAACGCGCCCCTCGGCAGCCCCCATCCCACCCGTTCACCACCCCACTCCACCGGCACCTTCCCGCCCTCACGAGGAGGACCCGCTGGCCAGCGACATCCCGTCACAGCGGCTCGACGTCAGAACAGAGCCGACCCTCCTCGGGTTGCACCGCTTCAACGAAGCCGACGCCGGCGCTGCCGAGGAGGCCCTGCTGGCCTGCTGCGGCAGCCACCGCTGGGCCCTGCGGCTCACCGCACACCGGCCCTACCCCGACATCGAGTCCCTGCTGGCCGCCGCCAGCGAGGCCTCCTACGACCTCCGCCCGGCCGACCTCACCGAGGCGCTGGCGGACGAGAGCTGGATGCCGCAGCCGCTGCTCGGCATGCGGGCTCCCGGAAGCCAGGCCGCGCACACCGCACTGCGGGCCGCGCACGCCGCGTACGAGGCCCGGTTCGGCCACGTCTTCGTGGTCTGCCTGGAAGGGGTCGCCCCGGAGGAGATGCTCGACACCGTGCTCTCCTCCATCCGCACCCGCCTCGCCAACGACCCGGACGAGGAGCGGCTGATCGCGTCCGACGAACTCCGCCGGATCGCCCTCACCCGCCTGGAGCACCTGGTCGCCACCCCCTCGGAGGCCGCGGCGCGCTGAGCGCACATCACCCACCCCTTCTCACCCACTCCTCTTCACCCGCGCGGGTGACCCCGCCCGCGAAACCGCCCGGACGAGTGAGGCCGCGGCACCATCCGATCCGAACCACCACCGAATCCGAACCCGCCCCGCCCCGTGCCCCCACCCTCCGGCACGGGGCGCGAGCATGTCGTCACCCATCGTGACACCCTCGGGTTTGGTTCCCGCCCCGCTAGGCCAGAAGTGCCTGATTGATCACACCTGGGGCCCCCGGAGGCGGTTCACGGAAAGGCGTCGATAGGATGCTGGCGGCCGGTGGACCGTACCCGGCCGGGCTGACCGACACCGAAGCCGGCCGAGCCCCCAATCGCTTCCGGAGGGTTTTTCCGTGCCGGCTGGAACGCTGTACCGCGGCCGGGAAGGCATGTGGAGCTGGGTGGCTCATCGAGTCACCGGCGTCCTCATCTTCTTCTTCCTGTTCGCCCACGTCCTGGACACCGCCCTCGTGCGAGTGTCGCCGGAGTCCTACGACACCGTCATCCAGACGTACAAGACTCCGCTCGTGAACCTGATGGAGTACGGCCTGGTGGCCGCCATCCTGTTCCACGCCCTCAACGGCCTGCGCGTCGTCGCAGTGGACTTCTGGTCCAAGGGCCCGAAGTACCAGAAGCAGATGCTCTGGACCGTCGTCGGCGTCTGGGTCGTCCTGATGGCCGGTTCCTTCTACGGGATCCTCCAGCACACGCTGATCTCCTGGTTCGGGAAGTGAGCCGAGACATGTCCACGGAATACTCCGACGCCATCGTCGTCCCCTCCAAGCAGGCGCACACCGGCAGGGGACTGGGCACCGGCAACCCCGCCGACGCGTTCGTCATCGAGCCTCCGCGCCAGCGGACCAAGAAGACCCCGCGTCGCACCCGCACCAACTTCGAGATGCTGGCCTGGCTCTTCATGCGCCTGTCCGGTGTCGTTCTGGTCGTGCTGATCCTCGGCCACCTGCTGATCATGCTGGTGCTCGACGGCGGCGTCTCCAAGATCGGCTTCGCCTTCGTGGCCGGCCGCTGGGCCTCGCCGTTCTGGCAGGGCTGGGACCTCCTGATGCTCTGGCTCGCCATGCTGCACGGCGCCAACGGCATGCGTCAGGTGATCAACGACTACGCCGAGAAGGACTCGACCCGGCTCTGGCTCAAGGGGCTCATGGGCACCGCCACGGTCTTCACCGTGCTGCTCGGCACCCTGGTGATCTTCACCTTCGACCCCAACATCTGAGCCGCGAGCACCATCGACCATCGGCAGAGGCCAGAGGCGAGTTAACCCCCCATGCAGATTCACCAGTACGACACCGTCATCGTCGGCGCCGGCGGCGCCGGCATGCGAGCGGCCATCGAGTCGACGCAGCGCAGCCGCACCGCCGTCCTGACCAAGCTCTACCCGACCCGGTCCCACACCGGCGCGGCCCAGGGCGGCATGTGCGCCGCCCTCGCCAACGTCGAGGAGGACAACTGGGAGTGGCACACCTTCGACACGGTCAAGGGCGGTGACTACCTGGTCGACCAGGACGCCGCCGAGATCATGTGCAAGGAGGCCATCGACGCCGTCCTCGACCTGGAGAAGATGGGCCTGCCCTTCTCCCGCACCGAGCAGGGCCGGATCGACCAGCGCCGCTTCGGCGGTCACTCCCGCAACCACGGCGAGGCCCCGGTCCGCCGCTCGTGCTACGCGGCCGACCGCACCGGCCACATGATCCTCCAGACGCTGTTCCAGAACTGCGTCAAGCACGGCGTCGAGTTCTTCAACGAGTTCTACGTCCTCGACCTGCTGATCAGCGAGGGCAAGACCTCCGGCGTCGTCGCGTACGAGCTGGCCACCGGCGAGATCCACGTCTTCCAGGCCAAGTCGGTCGTCTTCGCCTCCGGCGGCACCGGCAAGTTCTTCAAGGTCTCCTCCAACGCCCACACCCTCACCGGTGACGGCCAGGCCCTGGTCTACCGCCGCGGCCTGCCGCTGGAGGACATGGAGTTCTTCCAGTTCCACCCGACGGGCATCTGGCGCATGGGCATCCTGCTCACCGAGGGCGCCCGCGGCGAGGGCGGCATCCTGCGCAACAAGGACGGCGAGCGCTTCATGGAGCGCTACGCCCCCGTCATGAAGGACCTCGCGTCCCGTGACGTCTGCTCCCGCGCGATCTACACCGAGATCCGCGAAGGCCGCGGCTGCGGTCCGGACGGCGACCACGTCTACCTGGACCTGACCCACCTGCCGCCGGAGCAGCTGGACGCCAAGCTGCCGGACATCACCGAGTTCGCGCGCACCTACCTCGGCATCGAGCCCTACACGGACCCGATCCCGATCCAGCCCACCGCGCACTACGCCATGGGCGGCATCCCGACCAACGTCGAGGGTGAGGTCCTGCGCAACAACACCGACGTCGTCCCGGGCCTGTACGCGGCCGGCGAGGTCGCCTGCGTGTCCGTGCACGGCGCCAACCGCCTGGGCACCAACTCGCTGCTGGACATCAACGTGTTCGGCCGTCGCGCGGGCATCGCCGCCGCCGACTACGCCAACGCCAACGAGTTCGTCGAGCTGCCCGAGGACCCGGCCGAGAAGGTCCAGGCCCTGGTCGACGGCCTGCGCGAGAGCACCGGCACCGAGTCCGTGGCGCAGATCCGCAAGGAACTGCAGGAGACCATGGACGCCAACGCGATGGTGTACCGCACCGGCGCCACCCTGAAGCAGGCGGTCGAGGACATCGCCGCGCTGAAGGAGCGCTACAAGAACGTCTCCATCCAGGACAAGGGCTTCCGGTACAACACGGACCTGCTGGAGGCCGTCGAGCTGGGCAACCTGCTCGACCTGGCCGAGGTGCTGGCCGTCTCCGCGCTGGCCCGCGAGGAGTCCCGCGGCGGCCACTACCGCGAGGACTTCCCGACCCGTGACGACGTGAAGTTCATGCAGCACACCATGGCGTACCAGGAGGTTGCCGCCGACGGCACCACCTCCATCCGCCTCGACTACAAGCCGGTCGTCACGACCCGCTACCAGCCGATGGAGCGTAAGTACTGATGAGCACTCCGACCGTGGAGAAGCACTCGGCCGCTCTGGACGCGGTCGAAGCCGGTGCCGTCCAGCCGATCACCGTCACCTTCCGGATCCGCCGGTTCAACCCGGAGGAGCACCCGGACCCGGTGTGGGTGGACTACCAGCTGACGATGGACCCGAAGGAGCGCGTCCTGGACGCGCTCAACAAGATCAAGTGGGAGCAGGACGGCACCCTCACCTACCGCCGCTCCTGCGCGCACGGCATCTGCGGCTCCGACGCCATGCGGATCAACGGCCGCAACCGGCTGGCGTGCAAGACCCTGATCAAGGACGTCGACCCGGAGAAGCCGATCACGATCGAGGCCATCAAGGGCCTGACGGTCCTCAAGGACCTGGTCGTGGACATGGACCCGTTCTTCCAGGCGTACAAGGACGTCATGCCGTTCCTCATCACCAAGGGGAACGAGCCGACCCGGGAGCGCCTGCAGTCCGCCGAGGACCGCGAGCGCTTCGACGACACCACCAAGTGCATCCTGTGCGCCGCGTGCACGTCGTCCTGCCCGGTGTTCTGGAACGACGGCCAGTACTTCGGCCCGGCCGCCATCGTCAACGCGCACCGCTTCATCTTCGACTCGCGCGACGAGGGCGGCGAGCAGCGCCTGGAGATCCTCAACGACCGTGAGGGCGTGTGGCGCTGCCGCACCACCTTCAACTGCTCCGAGGCCTGCCCGCGTGGCATCGAGGTCACCAAGGCGATCCAGGAAGTGAAGCGGGCGCTGGTCACCCGCCGCTTCTGATCCCCGCCCGACACCCCGAAGGCCCCCGCCCGATCCTCCGATCGGGCGGGGGCCTTCGCCCGTTTCAGCGCAGCGCGCCGAGGTCCTTCGCCGCCGACCAGCCGCTGAAGGTCACCAGGTGCCGGTCGGGAGTGACGGCCCGCAGGTCCGACGTGCCGTCCCCGTCACCGTCGCCCGAGCCGCCGAGCGTCGGGTACGCGGCGGTGGTGAAGCCGGTGGCGACCACGTTCGCCGAGGGGTCGGCGAGGGCGGAGTGGTCGAAGGTGCCGTCGGCCTGCTTCGGAGCCGGGTACGCGTCAGTCGGTGGCCGGGGTGCGGCGGGTGGTGGCGCGAAGGCCGCGCACGCCGATGGTGCCGACGGCGATGCCGAGGGCGAAGGAGGTGACGGCGAGGAGCAGGTGGACCCAGAAGAAGGCGGTGGGCTGGGAGTGGTCGCCGTTGGTGAAGGCCTGGCCGCCGGAGTCCTTCCAGAGGTTCTTCACGAAGGTCGTCCAGATGATGATCGACCAGACCCCGAAGGCGGTCAGGAACCAGGAGGTGCGGCGGCTGAGCTTCATGGGGGTCCTCGGCGTGTGAAGGCGGTGTGCTTCCCCAGTATGCGCGGGCCGCCGATCGGCGTAGGGCGGGCCCCTCCTGCGGAGGACGGGCCCCGGGGGGAGGGCGCCGGGAGCCGTGAGTGGGTACGGTCTGCTGGTGCCCACACCCCGTCTCACGTTCGCACGCCTGTGCGCCGCGGTCACCGCGGCCCTGCCGGTACTGCTCGCCGCCCCGGCGGGCGCGGCCCCGCGGCAGCCGCCCCCGTCGGTCGCGATCGGCGGCGAGCGGCTCGGGCTCCCGGGGGTGCAGGTCGCCCCGATGGCGGGCGCTCCGCCACTGCCCGCCGACCTCACCGGCCAGTCCTGGATAGTCTCCGACGCGGCGTCGGGGGAGGTGCTGGCGGCCAGCAATCCGCATCTGCGGCTGCCCCCGGCGAGCACTCTGAAGATCCTGTTCGCGGACACCGTGCTGCCCAAGTTCGACCGCAACGCGGTGCACCGGGTGGCCGACGAGGAGATCCAGGGGATCGGCCCCGGCAGCAGCCTGGTCGGTATCAAGGAGAACCTGGACTACCGGGTCGAGGACCTGTGGCGCGGGGTCTTCCTGAGCTCCGGCAACGACGCGGTGCACGTCCTGGCGCACATGAACGGCGGGGTGCAGCGGACCGTCGCCGAGATGCAGACGCGCGCCGACACGCTCCAGGCGCGGGACACCAGGGTGATCTCCCCGGACGGCTACGACATGGACGGCCAGGTGTCCTCGGCCTACGACCTGTCACTGTTCGCCCGGGCCGGTCTGCGCAACGCGGACTTCCGGGTGTACTGCGCGACCCGGGACGCGATGTTCCCGGGTGCCGTCGACCGGAACACCGGCCAGCGCGGCAGCTTCGGGATCGCCAACACCGACCGGCTGCTGGGCAAGTACCCGGGCCTGATCGGCGTGAAGAACGGCACCACCACCAACGCCGGCTCGACCTTCGTCGGCGCCGCCGAACGCGGCGGCCGCACCCTGCTGGTGACGGTGATGCACCCGTCGAGCTACCAGAAGGTGTACGACGAGACGGCCGCGCTGCTGGACTGGGGCTTCGCCGCGGCCGGCAAGGTCCAGCCGGTCGGCCGGCTGGTCGACGAGCTCTCGCCCGGAGGCGCCGAGCCGACCGGCCAGGCCGGCGGCGGTGACGGCACGCCCGCGCCGCCGCCGCACCCCGCCGCACCGGCGGCCGCGGCGCCCACCGCGGCGCCCACCGCGGCGGGCGGGGGCGGCCGGTTCGGCGTCGTCGGCTGGTCGGCCGTGGTGCTCGCCGGTGTCGCGCTCGGGTACGGCGCGCTGGTGCTGCGGCGCCGAACCGGCTGAACTCCGGCCCGCGGCGGGGCCCGGCCTCAGTCCTGGGGCCGGGCTTTCCCCTTTCCCTTTCCCTCCGTCCTCTCCTTCTTCCGGGCCCGGGCGGCCTGCTCCGCGGCGTCCGCCCGGGCCGCCGCCTCCGCCTTGTCGGCCGCTTCCAGCAGCGTCCGCCCGTGCGCCCTGGTCCGCTCCCGGGCGGCCTGCGGGTCGGCCGTCGCCGTCCAGGCCACGCAGTACATCAGCAGCCGGGAGACGAAGTTGATCCAGAGCAGCAGCGCGACCGGCGTGGCGAACGCCCCGTAGAGGCTCCGTCCGGCGATCGAGCCCAGGTAGGAGGCGAGCAGGATCTTCAGCAGCTCGAAGCCGACGGAGCCGATCAGCGCGCCCTGCACGAGGTCCCGGCGGCGCTGGTCGGTGATGCCGGGGAAGGGCGCCAGCAGGTAGGCGAAGAGCAGCATGTCGCACGCTATGGCGATCAGCACGCCGACGGCGGTGAGCAGGTACCCGCTGTTGAGGCCGATCGCGTCGGCGATCCGGCCGGCCAGCGTGGTCCCGGTGGCGGAGGCGGCCAGTGAGAACAGCGAGACCAGGCCGAGGCCGCCCAGCACCGCCACGTCCCAGGCCTTGCGCAGCACCGGGTTGCCCTCCTCCTGGGGCAGTTGCCACAGGTCCCGGATCGAGGTGCGCATGGTGTCCACCCAGCCGAGGCCGGAGATCAGCAGCAGCGCCCCGCCGACCAGCCCGACGGTGCCCGCGTTGGACACCAGGGCCGGCAGGTTGAGCGCGTCCGAGAGCCCCGGCAGCTGGTCGGAGATGTGCTTCTGCAGCTCGTGCACCCGGTTGTCGCTGAGCGCCGCGGCGGCGATCGCCAGGCCCACCGTGAGCAGCGGGAAGAGGGCGAGGAAGCCGAAGAAGGTGACGGCGCCGGCCAGCCGGTTGCCCCGGGCGGCGGAGAAGTACTCGTACACCCGGTACGGGCGGCTGCGCAGCACCCGGGCCACGAGCGGGCCGAGGACCGGCAGACGGGTCAGGAAGTCCACCCACCGGTTATACCGGCCCTGTCCCCCGAATGGGTGTCAGGCCCCGGGTGGGTGTCCCGTGGGTTTCGGCGGACCCGGCGAGGACGCGCGGGACGCCGCGCGGCTACCGCTTGACGAGTCGGCGGGCCTTGGCGAGGGCTCGGACGGCCTGGTAGGCCCCGTAGCGGCCGTGGCTGAGCAGTTCGGTGCGCACGCCGTCCACGCCGGCCGGCGGCCGGTAGCCGGCCGGCCGCAGCCGGGCGCAGTGCCCGGCGGCCCGGCGGAAGTACTCGCGGCGGTCGCCGGGCGGGACCCGGCCGGGCTTGGAGACCACGGTGTTGAGGTGGTGCAGCATCCGGCCGTAGACGACCGGGCGCCAGCGCTCCAGGTCGGGGCGGCGGTCGAGGAAGGCGAAGACCAGGTCGTACTGGGCGAACACGTCGAAGTGCTTGCGGCTGGCGGTGGCCAGGATGTTGCCGCCCTCCTGGCGCTGGCGGTAGTGCACGCCGACCTGGTCGAGCAGGGTGATCCGGGCGGCGGCGAGCAGCGCCGGGTACGTCCAGGGGGTGTCCTCGTAGTAGCCGGCCGGGAAGACCAGCCGCTGTTCGGCGATGAAGCCGCGGCGGTAGGCCTTGTTCCAGACGACCTGGAGCAGGTCGAGCAGGTCGGGGCGGGCGTCGAGGTCGAAGACGTCCGGGGAGGCGGCGCCGAAGACGTGGGCGGAGGCGGCCCGGGTGATCCGGCCGTCGGCGTAGGTGCGGGCGTAGTCGTAAACCAGGATGTCCGGGTCACCCGTGGCGGTGAGCCGCTCGTCGATGCCCTTCAGCAATCCGGGGGTGAGTGTGTCGTCGCTGTCGAGGAAGATCACGTAGTCCCCGGTGGCGACCTCCAGGCCGGCGTTGCGGGCCCGGCCGAGGCCGACGTTCTCCGGCAGGTGCAGTACCCGGACCCTGGCGTCGGCGGCCGCGGCCTCGTCCAGCAGGGCGCCGCAGCCGTCCGGGGAGCGGTCGTCCACGGCGATCAGTTCGAAGTCCGGGCCGTCCTGGCCGAGTACCGAATCGAGGCATTCGGAGAGGTAGTCCTGGACCTGGTACACGGGGACGATCACGCTGAAACGGGACACGGACCCAGCGTAGTGGTCCCGGGGTGGGCGAGGTCCCCGGAGGTAGGATCGGGGGCGCACGTACGCACCGATCCAAGTGCGGCCAGGCCCCGTACGGGCTGCCACGCTCCTCCAGAGAAAGGCCTGCGTAGCCGATGGCTCCCCGCCTCTCCATCGTCGTCCCGATCTACAACGTCGAGCGCTACCTCGTCGAATGCCTCGACTCGATCGCCGCCCAGACCTTCACGGACTTCGAGTGCGTCATGGTCGACGACGGTTCGAAGGACGGCAGCGCGGCGCTCGCCGAGGCGTACGCGGCCGAGGACTCCCGGTTCCGGCTGGTCCGGCAGGTGAACAAGGGACTCGGCGCAGCCCGCAACACCGGCATCCGGCACATCGACCCGGACTCCGAGTTCCTGTGCTTCGTGGACAGCGACGACTCGATGCCGCCGAGCGCGTACGAGCTGATGATCAACACGCTGGACGAGACCGGCTCGGACTTCTGCACCGGCAACGTGCTGCGCTTCCGCGCCGTGGGCTACTACCAGTCCGGCGGCCACCTGAAGCCGTTCAAGGAGACCAGGCTCAAGACCCACATCACCGAGATCCCGGCGCTGGTCACCGACCGCACCGCGTGGAACAAGGTGTACCGCCGCTCGTTCTTCGACGGCGCCGGCCTGCTCTACCCCGAGGGCATCCTGTACGAGGACGCGCCGGTCAGCGTGCCGCACCACTACCTGGCCAAGAGCGTGGACGTGCTCTCCGAGCCGATCTACCACTGGCGCGAGCGCGAGGTCGGCGAGATGTCGATCACGCAGATGCGCACCAACCCCAAGGGCCTGATCGACCGGGTCGCCTCGGTCGAGCTGGTGCGCGCCTGGCTGATGAAGCAGACCGAGCCGCGCTTCGCCGAGTACCTGCGCTCCTACGACGAGAACACCCTCGTCGAGGAGATCCCGATGTTCTTCTCGTCCCTGGTGGAGGGGGACAAGGACTACCGGGACGCCTACCTCCAGCACGTCGGCCGGCTGCTCCGGGCGATCGGCTCCGACCACGTCGGCCGGCTGCGCGCGCCGGTGCGGCTGAAGTACCACCTGACCCTGTCGGGCCGGATGGACGAGCTGGTCGACCAGATCACGTACGAGCGCGAGAGCGGCGGCGGTGTCCAGGCCCGCGGCCTGCTGCGCCCGTACGCCGACTACCCGTTCCTGCGCGGCGGGCGCAAGAGCGTGCCGGCCGGGGTGCTCAAGCTGGACAACTCGCTGGTCATCCGCAGCCGGCTGTACCGGAGCGTCTGGGAGGACGGGAAGCTGCGGCTGACCGGGCACGCCTACCCGGAACAGCTGGGCGCGGCCGGCAAGCACGACATGGTCCGCACCCTGGTGCTGCGCGAGGCCAAGGGCCGCCGGGTCATCGCGGTGCCGATGAGGACGACGTACAGCCCCGAGGCCACCGCGAGCTGCCAGCACGACCTGTACAGCTGCGACTGGTCCGGCTTCAACGTGGCCATCGACCCGAAGAGGCTCAGGCACCGCGGCCAGTGGAAGGACGGCAACTGGCGCGTCCTGGTGGCCGGCGCCGGCAAGGGCGGGGTCTACAAGGGCCGGATCTCGGCCGGGTGGAGCGACAGCGCGCAGTTCCTCCCGTCGCACTGGGTCGAGCCGGACGTGCGGATCGTGCCGTGGATCCGGGACAACTTCGTCTACCTCCGGGTGGAGACGGTCAAGGCCCGGGTGACCGGCCTGGCCGCGCACGGCGACCGGCTGGAGGTCTCGGGCGCGGCCCGTTCCGGCCCGAGCTTCGCCGGGGCGCGGCTGCGGCTCACCCACGCCGAGTCGGACCGCCACGTGACCTTCCCGCTGGAGCTGGGCGCTCCGGTCGGCTCGCTCCAGCCGTTCACCGCGCTCGCCCCGGTCGCCGAGCTGACCGCCGTCCGCGAGGCCTGGGCCGAGCTGGACCCGGTGGCCGGCGAGCGCAGCCGCGACCACTGGGACGGCTCCCTGCTGCTGGCCGACGGCAGCACCGTCCCACTGGCCTGGGACGACCGCAACGCGCCCGAGCGGCTGCACCTGGCGCTGAACCCGCAGGCCCCGGTGGCCGAGCGCCGGGCGCTCTACTCCAAGCCCTCCCCCAACGGGCACCTCCAGTTCACCGACCAGGTGCTCCAGCCGCTGGTGGACGACGTGTCCTCGCGCGGCGCCGACGGCTTCCTGCTGAGCGGCTCGTTCCCGCTGCCCGGCGCGCACCGCTGGGAACTGGTGGTCCGTCACAAGTGGCGCGAGGAGGAGCACGCCTACCCGGTGGAGATCTCCGACGGCCGGTTCCGCACCGCGCTGCCCGCCGTGCCGACCGCCTCCTTCGCCGGCCGGGTGCCGCTCTCCCGGGGCACCTGGCACGTCGTCTTCCGCCCGGTCGGCGTGCAGGTTCCCGAACTGCCGGACGCCGCCGCGCTGGTCACCCCGGACTGCTTCGACGTCCTGCCGGTCGTGGTGGAGTCCCGCGGCAAGCGGATACTGCTGGAGCGTCGCGACCACGACGGCCTGTCGCTGGAGTCGGACTCGGTGCTGCTGCCCGAGGAGCGGGCCGGCTTCCGCCAGCGCCAGCTGCAGAGCGTGGACTACCCGGCCGCCCGACGGCTGCCGGTGCGCGACACGGTGGTGTACCACACCGGCAAGTACGGCACGTACTCCGGCTCGCCCCGGGCCGTCCACGAGGAGCTGGTCCGCCGCGGCCTGCCGCTGGAGCACCTGTGGGGCAACGACGACATGCAGGCCGAGCTGCCGCAGAGCGCGACCGCGCTGCGGTACCGCAGCCCGGAGTGGTACGAGGCGCTGGCCACCGCCAAGTACGTGGTGGCCAGCACCCACCTGCCCGACTTCTTCGTCCGCCGTCCCGACCAGGTGGTCGTCCAGACCTGGCACGGCACCCCGCTGAAGCAGATCGGCTTCGACTTCGAGAAGGTCTGGTTCACCGACTCCAAGTACCTCAAGAGCCTGGCCCGGGAGGTCCCGAACTGGAGCCTGCTGGTGGCCGGCAACCGCTGGTCGGCCCCGGTGCTGCGGCGCGCCTTCGACTTCAAGGGCGAGATCCTGGAGAGCGGCTCGCCCCGGAACGACCTGCTGTTCGCCTCCGACCGGGAGAAGACCGCCGAGCAGGTCCGGGAGCGGCTCGGCCTGCCCGAGGGCAAGAAGGTCGTGCTCTACGCGCCGACCTGGCGCGAGGACCGGCGCCGGCCGCAGGACGGCTACCAGATCGACCTGCGGATCGACCTGGCGGCGGCGAGGGCCGCGCTCGGCGACGACCAGGTGCTGCTGGTGCGCCGGCACCACCTGATGTGCGGCCAGATCCCGGGCGCCGGCAACGGCTACATCTGGGACGTCGGCAGCTACCCCGACATGGCGGAGCTGCTGCTGATCGCCGACGTGCTGGTGACCGACTACTCGGCGAGCGTGTTCGACTTCGCGGCGACCGGCAAGCCGATCGTGTTCTTCACCTACGACCTGGAGCACTACCGGGACAACCTGCGCGGCTTCAGCCTGAACTTCGAGGCCGAGGCGCCCGGCCCGATGCCGGCCACCTCCGAGGAGCTCGTCTCCGTGCTCGGCCGGGTGGACGGGATCACCGCCGAGTACGCGGACCGGGCCACCGCGTTCCGCGAGGCGTACTGCGACCTGGACGACGGAAAGGCCGCCGCCCGGGTGGTCGACGCGATGCTCCGCAAGGAGTAGCCGCCGCACACGCTCCGGCGGGCGCCCGGCACCGCGGGGGCGGGGCCCGGGGGGTGGGCGGGCCC
>NZ_JBHXEM010000024.1:86739-92750 GCF_042724755.1 Kitasatospora sp. NPDC127067
TCAAAAACCCCATATCTGGGGTCCCGCTTCTTTTTTTTAAATCCAACCGCCCCTGGCGGGCCGGGGGGGGGCCGGGGGCCCCCGCGGGGGGGGGCCCCCGCCCCCGTGGGGGGCCGGCGCGCCCGCTTGTGTCCGGGCACCTGTCCGTGTCCGGGCGGAAGGGACCGAAAAGGGCCCGGCGGAAAGGACCGGAACACCGGATCCGCATTCGAACCGGCGTTCCCGGAAATGCATTCCCCGGGGCATTCGAAAAAGCGTGCAATTGACCCCGGCGCCATTTCTGGATGGGATGTTGACTTCCCTTCCGAAGGGCTCCCACCGCCATGCCTGTGCTCACGCGGCTGGTCCTGCCGCACGCCGCCCCCCGGGTGACCGCCGGCCGCCCCGCCGAGGACGAGGACGTCGTCTTCGGGCTGCTGCGCGCCCACTGGCACGGCCGCGGCCTGGAGCTCACCGGCTTCGCCCGCCCGAAGGGCCAGGACACCGCCCGCCCCGGCTCCGCCTGGACCTGGCTGACCCTGCGCCACCAGAACCGGTCCCAGCCGCCGCTGCACCTGCGCTCCCGCCCCCGCCGGATGCCCGAGGTCACCGACGACAGCGCCCAGTCCGAGCACAACCACGACTGGTCCGGCTTCACCGCGCTGATAGCACCCGGCCGGCTGCGCCGCGGGGACCACTGGCTGCTCGGCGACTGGCGGATCGAGGCCACGCTCTTCACCCGCCCCCGCGCCGCCCGGGTGCGCCGCCGGTACGGCGCCCTCGCCCCGCACTGGTGCGGCTCCGGCGAGTACCCGCCGGCCCACTGGGTGGACGACGGCGTCCGGCTCCAGCCGTTCTTCGCCGACGGCCGGCTGCGGCTGCGGCTGGAGCGCCCGGCCGTCCGGATCACCCGCGCCGCCCCCGCCCCCGACGGCCTGGACCTGGGCGGGGTCGCCGACGCCTGCCCCTCCGGCACCGTGCTGCGGCTGCGCCACCGGGAGAGCGACGCGGTGGTCGAGCAGCCGCTCGCCCGCACCGGCAACACCTTCACCGTCCGGGTGCCGTACCGGCCGTTCACCGCCGACGGGCGGGGCAGCGGCAGGCTGGAGCACTGGGACGCCGAACTGCTGCGCCCCGACGGCGGCACCGAACAGCTCTGCCTCGACGAGCGCGGTGGCCCGGTGGCCGGCCAGCACCCGCTGCCCGGCGTCCCGGACCGGGTGCTCTACCTCAAGCACCTCGCCGACGGCCGGCTCCAGCTCTGCGTCCAGCCCGCGGCCGGCCTGGTCGACCGGATCACCGTACGGGACGGCGGCTTCGAACTGTCCGGCCGCTGCCCGGACCCGGCCGCGGACCGGCTGCAGCTGGTACTGCGGCACGCCGGCTCCGCGAGCGAGGTCCGCACCCCGGTCGCCACCGGCCCGGACGGCCGCTTCCGGGTCCGGGTGCCCGCCGCCCGGACCGGCTCGGACGGCGTCGCGCTGCCGCTGCGCAAGGGCGTCTGGGAGGCCGCCCTGGAGCCGGTCGCCCGCCCCGGGGACGGCCGGCCGCTGCTCGCCGCCCCCGCCGCGCTGTCCGCCGTCCCCGCCGCCACCACCGCCGGCGGCAAGCGGGTCCTGCTGCAGCGCCGGTGGCACGACACCCTGGTGGTGGACTCCACCCCGGTGCTCACCGCCACCGAGCGCAGCGCCTGGACGCAGCGCCGGCTGCGCACCGAGCGCTACCCGGCCGCCCGCCGCGCGCCACTGCGCGAGGCGGTGCTGTACGACGTGTTCGGCGGCCGCGGCTACGCCGACTCCCCGCGCGCGGTGCACACCGAACTCGTGCGCCGCAACGCCCGGTTGGAGCACCTGTGGGTGGTCGACGACGCCCAGGCCGAGGTGCCGCCCGGGATCGTCCCGGTGCGCAGCTGGAGCCCGGAGTGGTACCGCGCGCTGGCCACCTGCCGGTACCTGGTCGGCAACACCCACTTCCCGGACTTCCTGGAGCGCCGTCCCGGCCAGGTCGTCGTGCAGACCTGGCACGGCTCCCTGCTGAAGCGGATCGCCCACGACGTCGAGAGCCCCTGGCTGGCCGACCGCGGCTACCTGGCGGCGCTCGACCGGGAGACGCCGCAGTGGAGCCTGCTGCTCTCCCCCAGCCCGTTCGCCACCCCGATCCTGCGGCGCGCCTTCCGCTACGCCGGCGAGCTGCTGGAGTCCGGGTACCCGCGCAACGACGTGCTCGCCCGCCCGGACCCGCGGACCGTCGCCGCCGTCCGCCGCCGGCTCGGCGTTCCCGAGGGCCGGCGGATCGTGCTGTACGCACCGACCTGGCGCGAGGACCAGCAGCGCGGCGACGGCGAGGGCTTCCGGCTCGACCTGCGGCTGGACCTCGACCACGCCCGGCGCCTGCTCGGGCCGGACCACGTGCTGCTGGTCCGCCCGCACGCGCACGTGCGCGAACCGCTTCCCGGCGCCGGCGACGGCTTCCTGTACGACTGCGGGGACTACCCCGACCCGCAGGAACTGCTGCTGGTCGCGGACGTCCTGGTGACCGACTACTCGTCGATCATGTTCGACTTCGCCATCACCGGCCGTCCGATGTACTTCTTCACCTACGACCTGGAGCACTACCGCGACACCCTGCGCGGCTTCTCCTTCGACTTCGAGGCGAACGCCCCCGGCCCGCTGGTGCCGACCTCGGCCGAACTGCTCGGCGCGCTGCGCGGACTCGCCGACGGCGACGGCGGACCGCCGCCCGACTACGCCGAGCGCTACCGGCGCTTCCGGGCCGAGCACTGCGCCCTGGACGACGGCCGCGCGGCCCGCCGGGTGGTCGACCGGATGCTCGAACTCGGCGGCCGGGGAGGCCGGGCGGCGGGGCTGGGCGGGGAGGCCGGGCGGCGGGGCTAGGCGGGAATGCGGGGCCAGGAGGCGCCCAGGTTCACCCGAACGGGTAGCTCCGCCAGGGCCGCCAGACCTCGTCCGCGCCGAACCGGGAGAGGCCGAAGCCCTCCACCGGGAAGTCCGCCCGGAAGTCGCGCGCCTGCTCGTACGCCTGGTCCAGCACGTCGTCCGACAGTCCGTGGGCGACCGTCACGTGCGGGTGGTACGGGAAGGCCAGCTCGCGGGCCAGCGGGCCGGAGCGGATGTCCGCCTCCAGCAGCCGGCACTCCTGGGCGCCCTCCTCGACCCGGACGTACACCACCGGGGAGACCGGGCGGAAGGTCCCGCTGCCGTGCAGCAGCATCCGGAACGGGCGGTGCGCGGCCGCCACCGCCGCCAGGTGCTCCTCGATCTTCGGCAGCGCCTCGGCGGGCACCTCGGTCGGCGGCAGCAGGGTGACGTGGGTGGGTATCGACCGGGCCAGCGGATCGCCGTGCCCGGCCCGGGCGTCCTGGACCGCCGTGCCGTACGGGTCCGGGACGCTCACGGACACGCCGATGGTGACGACCTCGGGGAGGTCGCCACCACCGGGCAGGTGCGTGAGGGGAGTCACCGCTTGGCGGCCGGAAGGAAGCCGATCCGGTCGTACACCGTCTCCAGCGTCACCGACGCCACCGCACGCGCCTTCTCGGCGCCGATCGCCAGCACCCGGTCCAGCTCCGCCGGGTCGTCCAGGAACACCCGGGTGCGCTCCTGGAAGGGGGTGACCCACTCGGCGAACAGCTCGGCCAGCTCGGTCTTCAGGGCGCCGTACATCTTGCCCTCGAAGTGCTCGACCAGCTGGTCCACCGACCGGCCGCTGAGCGCGGAGTGGATGCGCAGCAGGTTGGAGACGCCCGGCTTCTCCTCCTCGTCGTAGGAGACGACGGTGCCGGTGTCGGTGACGGCGCTCTTGAACTTCTTGGCGCTGGCCTTCGACTCGTCCAGCAGGCTGACCAGGCCCTTGGCCGAGGAGGCCGACTTGCTCATCTTGATGCCCGGGTCCTGGAGGTCCATGATCTTCGCCGTCTCCTTGAGGATGTACGGCTTCGGGATCGTGAACGTGGGGGCGTAGCGCGAGTTGAACCGCTCGGCGATGTCGCGGGTGATCTCCACGTGCTGGCGCTGGTCCTCGCCGACCGGGACGGCGTCCGCCTGGTAGAGCAGGATGTCCGCGATCTGGAGGATCGGGTAGGTGAACAGGCCGACCGTGGTGCTCTCGGAGCCGTACCGGGAGGACTTGTCCTTGAACTGGGTCATCCGCGAGGCCTCGCCGAAGCCGGTGAGGCAGTTCATCACCCAGGCGAGCTGGGCGTGCTCGGGCACGTGCGACTGGACGAAGAGCGTGCAGTGGTCCGGGTCCAGGCCCGCGCCGAGCAGCTGGGCGGCGGAGATCCGGGTGTTCTCGCGCAGCGTCGCCGGGTCCTGCGGCACCGTGATCGCGTGCAGGTCGACGACCATGTAGAAGGCGTCGTTCTCCTTCTGCAGGTCGACCCACTGGCGCACCGCGCCCAGGTAGTTGCCGAGGTGGAACGAGCCGGAAGTGGGCTGGATGCCGGAGAGCACCCGGGGACGGTCCTTGGCCGGACCGGTGACCGCTGCGTTGACCATGCGCGCCATTGTTCCAGTTCCACCGCTCGCTCAGGAAACCTCCGCCCCCGGAGGTTCGGCCAGTGTGACCGCACTCACCCCGACCCGGGCGATCCGCCGGCCCTCGACCTTGGCCACCGTCAGCAGCACCCCGCCGCCGCCCTCGACCGGAACGCGCACCTGGTCGCCGTCCCGGGGCAGCCGGCCGAGCGCGGCGACCAGGCAGCCCGCCACCGTCTCGTACGGACCCTCGGGCAGGGAGACGCCGGTCTCCTCGGCGAAGTCGCCGAGGTTGAGCAGGCCGTCCAGCTCGACGCCGCCGCCGGCCAGCCGGCGGGTGGGGGCGGCCTCCGGGCGGTCGTACTCGTCCCGGATCTCGCCGATCACCTCCTCGACCAGGTCCTCCAGGGTGACGATCCCGGCGGTGCCGCCGTACTCGTCGACCACGATGGCCAGGTGGTGGCCCTCCCGGCGCATCTCGCCCATCGCCTCCAGCACCAGCTTGGTGCCGGGCAGCAGCTTGACCGGGCGGGCCAGGTCGCGGACCTTGACGGCCTGCTCGCCGCGCGCGCCGTACAGGTCGCGGACGTGGACGAAGCCGACCACCGCGTCGGCGCTGCCCTCGACCACCGGGTAGCGCGAGTGCGGGGAGGTGTCGGCCTGGTGCCGCACGGCGGCCAGCGGGCGCTCGGCGTCCAGGAAGGTCACCTCGGTGCGCGGGACCATCACCTCGCGCAGCTGACGCTCTCCGGCGGAGAACACATCGGCGATCAACGCCCGTTCGTCGCTTCCGAGTTCGGTGCTGGCGGCGACCAGGCCGCGCAGTTCCTCGGAGCTCATCGAGCCGCGGCCCGCCGCCGGGTCGCCGCCGAGCAGCCGGACCATCAGGTTGGTGGAGTGGCCGAGCAGCCAGATCACCGGCCGCAGCACCACCGACATCACGTCCACCACTGGGGCGGCGATGACCGAGATGGACGCGGCGCGCTGCAGGCCGATCCGCTTGGGGGTCAGCTCGCCCAGCACCAGCGAGGCGTAGCTGATCACCAGGGTGAGGCCGACCAGGGCCACCGCGTCGGCCACGCCCGCGGACAGCCCGGCCCGGACGAACAGCGGTGCGACCTTGCCGGACAGGGTGTCCGCGCCGAAGGCGGCCGACAGGAAGCCCATGCAGGTCACCCCGACCTGGACGGCGGCCAGGAAGCGGTTGGGGTCGGCCGCCAGGTGCGCGGCCCGCGCCGCGCGCCGGGTGCCGAGCCCCTCCAGCGTCCGGATCTGGCCCTCGCGCAGCGAGATCAGCGAGATCTCGGCGACGTTGAACAACCCGCCCAGCAGGATGAAGACGAGGACGAGCGCGGCGTCCCCGAGTGTTTCGTTCACAGCGGGCCAGTGTAGGACCGCCGCTGCCGCGAGGACCCGAACACGACGGCGGCCCCCCCCGGGCCGGGGGGGAGGCGGGGGGCCCCCCCGGGCCCCGGGGGGGGGCGGGGCCGGAGTGGTGTTTAATAAAAAATGACCGGGCGGCCGGGTTGGGGTGGG
>NZ_JBHXEM010000025.1:0-75288 GCF_042724755.1 Kitasatospora sp. NPDC127067
CCGGCCGCTGGCGAATTTCGGGCAACTTCCCGACGCCTTCAGCACCGGCACGTCGTCACTCACTGTGCGCAGACCACGGAAGTTGAGCCAGAACCACGACTCGTGAACAAGGCCAGGGGGCAGGCCTCCAGTTGCGAGGACGGACGGTCGTGGCCACCCGACCAGCCGAGGAACTCCTCATCACGTCGCCACGGAGCGTGGTGCGGGGGCGGGATCCCCGTGGTGGGAGGCCTTCTCGGCGCGTTGCCCTTCCAGGGGAGGCAACCACGTCTCGGCGACGGCCGAACGCGGTTCACGTGTCGCCGACACCACGCCCGCCCTCCGACGGAGGCGCCCCGGGCCGTAGCGCCGGGCGCACCGCTCGTCGGACGTCCGGCCCCGTTGACGGCCTGTCACTCGAAGCGGCGATTTCCGCGCGGCGACGCCACGCCTGTGCCCGACCGGTGGCCGGGCCGACGGGCGGCCGACCGGCACGGCCAGAACGACGGAGGAGTTCCCCGGACCGGTCGGGGACGGTTCACCCGATGGGATGACCGCGGACCGGCCCGGGCGGCTGCGACCGGTATACGTGACGTGATCCACCGTTCGGAGAGACCACCTGCGAGGGGCCCATGACCGATACGGCCGACACGTCGCCGAGGACGGCCGGCGAGATGCTGCCGACCGCCTACGCCCCCCGGGTGGCCCTGATCCGGGGCGCCATGGAAGCCGGGGACACGGTCCTCGCGGCCCGCCTGGCCGAGGAGCTCCACCAGCACGTCGCCCTGGAGCGCGGTGCCCTGCATCCCGAGGCGCTGCGCGCGCAGGAGGTGCGCGCGTACGTCGCGGCGGTCGGCGGCGATCCCCGGCGGGCGGCCGAACTGTTCAGCGTGGCCGCCACCGCGTGGGCCGGCCTGGGCGCGTCGGAGCAGTGGGCGGCGTCGCGCAACGCGGAGGTCTGCCGGCGTCGTGCGGAGTCGGCGGCGTCCGCCCCCTCGGCGGTCCCCGTCGCCCGGCGCCCGCCCGGCTGCCCGTCCCCGGCCCGGGCGTTCGGACGCGGCACCGTCGTGGCGGTCGTCCTGGCGACGGCACTGCTCTCGGGGGCGGCGGACGCCGGCCCGCGGGCCTACCTCGGGACGGGCCCGCGACCGGTACCCGACGACCAGCCGGTCGCCCCCGCCGTCGTGGGAGCCCTGGAGCGCTCCGCCCCGTCGGCCTCCCTGGCACCGGGCCCCGTGCCGCCCCCGCCGGATCCCGCGGGCGCGGAGCCCGTCCCCGCGCCGGACGCCGGGCCCGCGGGCGAACAGGAGGACCCGGCCGCAGACCCGGACGGAGGCGGGCCCCGGGCGGGGCGCACACCACTGCCGGGCCCCGGACGGCGACCGGGCCTCCCGGCCGGCGGTGCCCGACCGCGGCCCGCTCCCGACGCCGTGCGGCCGTCCGGCGGCCAGGCCGCCGAAACCGGCTCGGACCCCTGCGCCGCCGCCCGCGCGTACGGCGGCCGACTCCTCGGCTCCCTCGTCGAGCTGTGCCACCGAGCCGCCGAAGCATCGGGCAAGCGGCCACCCGCCCCCTGACACCGTCCCTAGGGAGGGAAACGACCCGCGGATGCCCGGTGCCGTCCGGACGCCCGGCATGGCCGGCTGACCGCCTCGTCTCCAGCCAACGGCCCTGACGCTTCCACGAGCAGCCCCGGCGAGAGCCCTCTCAGAGGGTGTTCTGTGAGCCTTTAACCTCCAATAAGCAATCGTGACTGCTTGTCGGATGAGTTTGGGCAATGGTGTGATGATCCGGGCCCTGCCGGTCCACGTCCTTGACGGGAGGGGTTCAGCCGGGCCCGGCTCCGTTCAGCTGGCGAGAGACTCCGCGTAGGCACCGAAGGCGTACATCGCTTCGAGGCTGCCCGGTCGTGGCGGGTCGGTCGGGTCCCAGCCCAGCTCCCGGTCCTGGATCACCTGGGTGAGCAGGGGGCGCCAGCGCGGGTCAAGGGTTTCGCGCGCCCATTCCAGTGCATCGCGCTTGGAGGCCACCTCGCCGGTGTGCAGGGTGAACAGTGCCCGGCAGTAGGTGGTCACGGCATAGCGCTGGCTCCAGGCCACGTCGAAGCGGGCCCAGGTCCGCAGGTCTTCCATGAGGCCCGGCAGCATCTCGCGCATCGATTCGCGCAGGGCCTGGGGTGGCACTGCGTCGACGAGGTCGGTGACCGGGGGGCCGGCGAGGGTGATTCCGTGGTTCCTGAGGATCCAGCGGGTGTGCGGGCTGTTGCAGTGGGCGTCCCAGATCAACTCGCGGTGGCCGTGGTCGCAGAACAGCCACGGTGTTCCGAGCCCGGCGACGGCGCGCAGGGACGTGGTGTCCGCGTAGGAGCCCTCCAGGTGCTTGGTCCAGAAGCCCGGACGGGTGGGAATCTCGTCGTGGAGCCGGCGGAGCTCTGCCTCTGTGGCCCCGGCGGGCAGGACGGTAGTGGCAACGATGAAGTCGCAGTCGCTGTGCAGGTCTCCGGCGCCCAGCGCGAAGGAGCCCTGCAGGTAAGCACCGACGAACGTGTCGCCGAGGATTCCGCGGACCGCGTGGACGAACTCGTCCAGGAGCGCGTCCAGCTCCCGGTACGGGGTGAACATGGGGGATCTCCATACCCGTTGAAGTGGAAGGGGCTCACGGGCGCGGCGGAGATGAACGGGATGTGCCGCCGCGTTCAGGCGCGGCGGATCCGCCCTGCGGCGAAGCAGTACGACGTCATGGGATGGACGGTAGCCGTCGCCCCCTTTGCCGGGCAATCGAGATTCCAGCGGGCGGATCGCGTCTCTTCTCGGCAAGCGGTAAAGATCTCGTGTCAGAGGTCAGCCTTTGCCGGATTTCAGCTTGAGTCGGCCTCCGGCGTGCCGGTGTTGGCTTGGTGAGGGCGAACGGGCCGGGCGCGGGTTCGGTGAGGATGCCGCGGGTCACCGGGCGTTTGAGCTTCGCGCGGGTGCCTTCGGTATGCCGCGGTTCGGCGCCGAGGCCGAGTGCCTGGCAGACGTCTTTGGCGCGGAGCCCGTCCGTGGCCTTCTCGATGGCGGCCAGGATGTCGCGGTATCAGGGCGGTAGCGGCTCCGGAAGCGGGATGCGCGCAGAGCAGCTCGCGAGGTGGGCGCAGGACGGCGACCGGGCCACGGCCGACGAAGCTCGCAATGGGACCGGTACGGGACCGGTTGAGGCGAGGGAGCCAGCCTGTGGAGGCCCTTATCTCCGCCGCAGCAAGCGCCTCATGAATCCGGCCCTGGGCGTGGCAGGCCCGATCGAACCGTCATCGTTTCGCCGGATGGCGGCTCCGATGGTGGTGCCCTTCACCCGCTCCCCGCGGTGGAGCTGGCCGGCTTCGTCCCGCTCCCACGTCCGCCCCTGAGCGTCCTGGAACTCAATGGTGACGGGTCGCTGAACGGTCCCCGGCGGTACCGCAACGCTGATGTCGCGCTGCACCGTCTCCTTGGGTGGAATCAAACCGATGTTGATGTTCACCACGTCGGTCTCGCCCGGAAGCTCGCCGGGCGTAGCGGTCCGCAGGACCACCATGGTGTTGAACACCGGCTGAACCGAGCCGTTGTGCACAACGACCGAGTCGTAGCGGTAGCTGCTGAATTCGGAGGGGGTGGGCGCCGGAGAAGCCCCCGCCGGGGCTTCCTTGCGGCCGGAAGCCCGACGCGTTCAGCGGGAGGGCATTGTCGCCGCCGTCCGACCGGACGCAGCGAAGCGGGCGCGGCACTGCCGGATCGGCCGAAGGCCGATGCACCCCACCACTTTCGGTGCCTGACGGTGAACCGGTGACCGTACGGACGGTCAGCGCCCTTCGCCGACGATGAGGCCCGGGAGTCTCCAGGGAACTCCACCGCGCTGTACGGTCGGGCGAGTACCGCAGCCGTCGACACAGGAGCCGAGATGGAACCGGATCATGTGCCTGATTGGTTCTGGGAGGTCCTGGAGGCGACACGACCGCGTCTGTCTGCCCTGGAGTCGTGGTTGGAGTCCCACTCGCGGGAGGTGCTCGAAGCCTTCGCGCTCGCATACGAGTCCGCGGCGGAATCGCTGGCCGACTTCTCGGAAGGTGTGAGCGTGGACGGGGACGTCTGGTCCGAGGACAGCACCGAGGATCTGTGCATGTGGGTGGTCGGGCAGGGCCACGGGCTGTGGAGCTCGGTGGTTGGGGGAGAGCTGCGGCTGGAGGAAGCCGCTCGGATGTACCTGGGCCGTGCTCCGCTGCTTCCGGAAGGCGTGGCGCTGTGGGACGGGGATGTCTCGGACCCTGAGCACAGGGGCTACCAGTCTCCCGGGGCCATCGTCCACGGCGTCTACCGGACGCGATTCGCCGAGGAGCTCCATGAACGGCTTGAGGCCATGTGAGGGGATTGCCCGGGCCGGGCGGGTAACGCGGCGGCGCCGCGCACATCGTCGACCGGGCCGGCCCGTGGCCGGGAGGAACATGAGCCGCTTCACGCCAGGTGTCCGGTCGACTACCCTCTGCTCTGCAGATCTTCGGAGTGTTACAGCAGAGAGGAAGCACCGTGGGGGACGAGAACAAGGGCGGCCCGAACGACGGCAAGGGCGGGGCCCACGCCAAGCCCGGCGGTCCGCAGATCGGCCCGAAGCCGAACCCGGACGGACAGGGCCCGACTCCCGATCCGAAGCACAAGTGACGGCGGCCGCCGACGTCCACGTCCGGCTGGTCGACCGGCTGGAGGCCTCGGGGGCCCTGACCCCCGGTTGGCGGCAGGCGTTCCTCGACGTCGGCCGCCATGGGTTCCTCCCGGACGTCTTCTGGGCGAGCACCGGCGACGGCTACGAACGCTGCGACCGCGCGCAGAGCCCCGGTCGGTGGCTGGAGCTCGCGTACTGCGACGTGGCGATCGTGACGCAGTGGGACGACGGAGCGGACAGCGGACAGCAGCGGGAGCCGACCTCGTCGGTGTCCATGCCGACGATGGTCGCCTCCATGCTGCGCGACCTGGACGTCCACGAAGGCCACAGGGTCTGGGAGGGCGGAACCGGCCCCGGTTGGAACGCCGGGCTGCTGGCCCGGCGCCAGGGCGCGCACAACGTGGTGACCGTGGAGCTGGACCCGGAGGTCGCCGCCCGGGCCGCCGCCAACTTCCGGGCCCTGGACGCCGCTCCGACCGCGGTGGTGGGCGACGCGGCCCACGGATACCTTCCCGGGGCCCCGTACGACCGGGGAATCCTCACCTGCTCGGTACGGGAGGTCCCCCCGGCCGTGATCGGGCAGATCCGCAGGCAGGGCGTGCTGGTGCTGCCCTTCGCGCCGCTCTTCGGGGGCGGCGCCGTCGCCCGGCTGACCGTAGCCGACGGCGCGGCCACGGGCCCGTTCACCGGCTCCTCGGCGTTCATGCGCATGCGGCAGCAGCGTTACCAGGCCCCGCCCGTCGACGACTACCTGCCCGGCGACTGGCCCGGGGACGCCGCGCAGGAGTACACGACCCTGAATCCGCTCGAAGTCGTCGACGACTGGCTGGCGTCCTTCGTCGTGGGCCTGGCCGTACCCGACGTGTACTACCGGCGCAGCGACGGCGGCGGTATGACGACCCTGTGGCTGTTCGACACGGGCGTCACCTCCTGGGCGACGGTGGACTTCGTGGACGGCGCGCGCCGGTTCGAGGTCCGCCAGTCGGGCCCCCGTCGGATGTGGTCGGAGGTCGAGGAGTCCTTCCAGTGGTGGGTGGGGGAAGGCCGTCCGGGGTTCGAGAGCTTCGGGCTGACCGTGGACGGGGGCGAGCACCGGGCGTGGCTGCACGAGCCGGCCAACCCGCTGCCGTCCCCACGGGGGCGGGGCTGAACCGCGCAGGCCGCGTGCGGCATCGGCGGAACCGGTTGCGGCGGCCCGTGGACGTACCACGAGAACGCGTAGGAGTCGGGCACGGCGAGGCCGTGACCACGGTGCTCGTGTCGCTCCACGAGGCTGTCCCTTGTCCGCTCGGCGAACCTGTCAACCGATCTGCTACGGCAGCCGGCGGTCCTCGAAGGGGTCGTCGCAGTCGTGGGGCTCGTACGGCTCGAAGTCGGGGCGGTCGATGAGCTCGGCGACCGAGAAGGGGTGCCGGTGGTCGGTGAGGAGCCGGTGGACGAACTCGGCGGTGGAACCGTCGAACCGCGCACAGCTGTCGCCGTCCTCGTCGCGGGCGACGACCGGCCACCGGTTCGGGTCTGCGCCCTCCGTCAGCCAGTAGAACTGGTCGGCCTGGACGGAGTCGGCCCACTGCAGGAGCCCGCCCGGGGCGGGGTGGAGCCGGTGGGGGCGGTAGAGGTCGGCGATACCGGGGTCGGCGGCGGCGAGTTCGGCAAGGCGGAGGGCCTGCTCGACGAGGCACAGGAACTGCGGGAACGGGTCGTCGCGGCCGGGCGGGGGACCGGGCAGGGAGAGATCGAGGAAGCCGGCGAACGTGCCCGGGCCGAAGTGCTCCGCCAGGCGCCGGTAGTCGGCGGGCAGGGCGGTGCCGAGCCGGGCTTCGGCCGACGACCAGTCGACGGGCCACTGCCGCGACTGCGGCCGGCCCGTCACGGCGGCGAGCCGCCGCACCCAGCGCTCACCGGGCACATCAGCCCCTTCCTCAGCCTCCCCGGCGAGCAGGAAGGCCGTCGCCCGGTCGGCCCGGCGGGCCGTCACCGCGACCAGGTGCGACCCGCCGCCGTCGTTGTCCCGGACGATCCCGCAGCCGATCCAGCGCCCGCCCACCGCCCACCCGCACAACTCGGCGAGCCGCCCGCCGAACGGCGCGGCCAACGGCAGCCCGCTGTCGTCATCGAGGGAGGGGTCGACGAAACCACCGGCCGCAAGGACGCGCGCCGACCCCCAGCGCGGGCGCAGCGCCTCGACGAGACGGCGGTGGGCGGTGGAGAGGTCCCCGTCGGCCGGCAGCCGGGCGACGGCCGGGGCAGGGCGGGCCAGCAGCGCGTCGATGCGGTGCAGGTGGTCGCTGGTGTCATCCATGACGTCAGTCAACCGCGGGCCGCCGACAGGGCTCCCGGCAGTCCTCGCCGTGGCGATCACAGGCGGCCACCAGCGCGCTGGGCTCCTCGGGGAAGCGGCGCCGGTCGCGGAGAGCTGCGCCGTCGTGGCCGCGTTGATCGACGGTGCGGCCACCGTCGATCGGCTGAAGCGCGAGGACGGCCGGATCCGGCTGATGCCGCACACCTCGGCGTACGGGCCGAGCCCTGGTCGTGGCCGTCGACCACCCGAAAGCCCTGGTTGCTCTTGTGAGCGGCATCGAGAACGCAGGCCACCGCGAGGTGCTGCGGCCCACCCACGGCCGGCCGGCGCGCAGCAGCACCTGGTCGCCACCGCGAGCGCGGTGAGCAGCAGGACCTGTCCCGGCAGCGTGGCGAGGACAAGCATCCCCATGCCGTCCACTGTCACCGCTCCGCCCGCAACGACGACGGTTGTTGCGTTGTTGGGCCGCTGTTGGCCTGCCCTGCCAGCTTTGTGGCTGTCCCCGCGTGACCGGCCCCCGCAGCGAAAGTCCGGGGCCGGGCGCGCTCCCAACACCAGAGGCAGGACACGTGAAAACCACAATCCTCCGACTCCGCCGCATCAGGGCGGCCCTGACCGTGGTCGCCATGACGCTGACCGGCCTGACGGTCTCCGTGGGGCAGGCGTCCGCGCAGCCCTACTACGCGTTCGAGATCCAGAACCAGGCGACGGGCCTGTGCATCGAGGGGTCGTCCGACCTGAACCCGTACCAGATGGAGCTCCACCCCTGCGGCAGCAGCGGTGACCAGTGGTTCGGTGTCAGGAACCACAACACGCTCGTCGACCTCAACACCGGCGGCTCCTGCCTGGCGACGGACTCGTACGGCAACGCCCTGTCCGTGGGCTGTGCCACCGAGGGCTACAACCCCCACTGGACGTTCGGCTCCACCACGGGAGACTGGACGACCATCAGCAGCCCCAACGGCTGTTACCTGAAGATCCTCAACGGGCAGACCCCGGCGTGCATGCCGGGCTTCCAGGGCAGCAACGCCCAGTGGCGCATGATCAGGCGGGTCCCGGACCACCACGCCGGCACGGACGCGGGCACGGGCCGGGTGAAGTGGGCGGACTTCGACGGCGACGGCAAGGCCGACTACATCACCGTCGGCTCCAACGGCGCGGTCAACGTCTGGCTGAACCGTGGCGGCGACACCGGCGGCGGCTGGGACTCCCTCGGCCAGGTCGCCAGCGGTGTCACCACGGACGCCACCCGGGTGCGTTTCGCCGACTTCGACGGTGACGGGCTGGCCGACTACATCTGCATCAACGCCGACGGCTCGGTGCAGGTCTACCTGAACCGCGGGGGCGACGGCCACGGCGGCTGGCAGCCCCTCGGCCAGGTCGCCAGCGGCCTGACCACCGACCCCAGCCGGGTGCGCCTCGCCGACATCGACGGCGACGGCAAGGCCGACTACAGCGCCATCGGCGCCAACGGCTCGATCAGCACTTACCTCAACCGCGGCGGCGACGGCCACGGCGGCTGGGCCGACTACGGTCAGATCGCCACCGGGACCACCACCGACCAGAACGCGGTCGTCCTCGCCGACTTCACCGGTGACCACAAGGTCGACTACATCACCACCAACCCGAACAACTCGGTCAGCGCCTACCGCAACGACGGTGGCGACGGCCACGGCGGCTGGACCAGCCTCGGTCAGGTCGCCGCCGGCGCCTGAGCCGCGTCACCGCCGTGACCCGGGGGCTTCGGTCCGTCAGCCGAAGCCCCCGCTCCCACATCGACCACCACCACACGTACGCCCTGGGGGAACCTTGAAACGCATCCTGCTGCTCGGCCTGAGCACCGCACTGGGCGTGGCCGGCGTGGCCGCCGCCCCGGCCACGCCGGCCGCACACGCCGCGACGGCGACCGCCCCGGCCACGCACGCCGCGACGACGGCCGCCACCGTCACGGCCGCGGTGCCCTCGCTGCGCGTCATGCCGCTGGGAGACTCGATCACCGCGGGCGCCGGCAGCTCGACCGGATCGTCCTACCGGGCCCCGCTGTGGAGCCTGGTCGCCGGCCAGTCCCGCTACACCGTGCGCTACGTCGGCTCCCAGGCCGGCGGGCAGCTGCCAGGCCTCGCCCACGAGGGCCACTCCGGCTTCATGATCGACGACATCCGCGCCGGGATCGACCAGTGGCTCGCCGAGGCCCGCCCGGACGTCGTCCTGCTGCACATCGGGGTGAACGACCTCGACCGCAGCACCGACCCGGTCCATGCGCCCGAGCGCCTCAAGGCCCTCCTCGACCGGATCTTCGCGGACCGGCCCGGCGTCGCGGTGGTCATGGAGGGCGTGATCCCGACGACCCAGGGCCTCCAGGTCCCGCCGTCCACCTTCAACGACCGGGCCCGGCAGCTGCAGGCGGTCGAGGCCCAGGCGGGGAACAGCTTCCGCTACGTGGACCCGCCGGCCCTGACGCCCTCCGGGATGGCCGACCGCCTCCACCCCAACGACAGCGGCTTCCAGCGGATGGCGCAGGCCTTCTTCACGGGACTGGACCAGGCGTACTCCGCCGGCGCGGCCAAGGCGTCCGTGGCGTCCAACGCCGCCAACGACTCGGGCGGGCTGGGCCACGTCCGGTACGCGGACTTCGACGCTGACGGCAGGGCCGACTACATCGCCGTCGGCGCCAACGGCGCGGTCGACGTCTGGCTGAACCGGGGCGGCGACGGGCGCGGCGGCTGGCAGCCCGCCGGCCAGGTCGCCACGGGGACCACCGCGGACGTCGGCCGGGTGCGCTTCGCCGACTTCGACGGCGACGGCAGGGCCGACTACGAGGTGATCTGCGCGGACGGCTCGGTGCACGTCTGGCTGAACCGGGGCGGCGACGGGCACGGGGGCTGGCAGGACTACGGTCAGGTCGCCCTCGGTCTCACGGCCGACGCCGCCCGGGTGAAGCTCGCGGACTTCGACGGCGACGGCAGGGCCGACTACGAGGTCGTCAACGCGGACGGCTCGGTGCAGGTCCACCTCAACCGGGGCGGCGACGGGCACGGCGGCTGGCAGCCCCTCGGCCAGGTGGCCACCGGGCTCACCACCGACCCCGGCCGCGTCCGCCTCGCGGACTTCGACGGCGACGGGAAGGCCGACTACGCCGTCGTCGATTCCGGCGGCGCCGTACGGGTCTGGCTGAACCGTGGTGGCGACCCCGGCGGCGGCTGGGTGGCCCTCGGCCAGGTCGCTTCCGGCCTGACGACGGATCAGGACAAGGTCCAGTTCGCCGACTTCAACGGCGGCGGCAATGCGGACTACGTCCTCACCGACACGCCGTCCAACGCCGCCCACGTCTACACCTGGAACGGCGGCGACGGCCACGGGGGCTGGAACGACCTCGGCCAGGTGGCCACCGGCGTGCCCACCGGCTGATCGCACGGCCGGCGCCGCCCGGGAGCCTCGACCCCCGGGCGGCGCACTCGCGGTCAGTGCCGGACGTCGCGGAGCAGTTCCAGTCCGTCGAGGCTCTGCTGGAGCAGGGCCGGGATGTCGTGGTCCCGGCTGATCTCGGCAGCCTGCTCGAAGCAGGTGCGGGCCTGCGGGAGCCGGCCGAAATGGGCGTGGGCCCGTCCGGTGATGATCAGGCAGTCGGCGATGCCGCTCATGGCCCCCAGACGGCGTCGCAGCGCCAAGGACTCGTCGAGGGCGGCGAAGGCATCCTCCTGCCGGCCGAGGCCCCGCAGGGAGTCGCCGAGGTTGGCCAGCGTGATCGCGACGTGCGTCAGGTTGCCCAGGGCCCGACAGCCGTCGAGGACCGCGTGGAAGTGCGTGTGGGCGGCCTCGAAGTCCTCGTTCAGCAGGTGCGCTCCCCCCAGGGCCGAGCGCACGCCGAGCCGGCCCTCCTCCTCCCCGGTCTCCTGGTGGAGCTTCCAGGCGGCCTGTGCGTACGCCAGGGCCTGCCCGTACCGGCCCTGTTGGCCGACCGTCATGGAGAGGTACGCGAGGAGGCTGGCCTTGCTGGGATCGTCGTCCAGCTCCTCGAAGAGGGCGAGGGCGGCTTCGAGGGCCTCGATCGCCTCGTCGTTGCGAAAGGCCATCCCGTGGGACGTGCCGAGCCTGCGCAGCGTCCACGCCTGGCCGAGCAGGTCGCCGTGCTCCCGGGCGGACTCCAGGCCGAGGTACAGGCAGGCGTCCCACTCGCCCGTCCACCAGAACGTGTGCGCGTACCCCAGGAGCCAGATCGCGAGCCGCCAGGTGAGGTCGGGGCGGGAGGAACCCGCGGCCCGGCGGATCACCTCCTTGATGACGGGCAGTTCCCGCCGACACCAGTCCAGGGCGTCCTGCGGGTCGGTGAACACGGGCACCGGCGCGGCGGGGGACTCGGCCAGGCGCGGCGCCCGAGCGGGGTCGATGGCCGTCCCGGCGGCCTCCAGGGCGAGCGCGTACCAGACGCCCAGCCGCAGCGCGGCCGCCTCACGCGCCTCGGCGGGCTCCTCCTGGAGGGCGCGCTCGGCGGCGAACTCCCCGAGCAGGTCGTGGAAGCGGTAGCGCCACTGCTCCATCGTCTGCACCAGGTGGACGTCGGCGAGCAGTTCGAGCAGGTCGGCGGTCTGCTCCCGGGGGCGGTCCAGCAGGGCGGCCGAGGCCTCGACCCCCAGGGTGTGGCCCGCCCACAAGCCCAGCAGCCGGAAGGCCCGTGCGGCCTCGCGCTCCAGCGGGTCCTCGCTGTCGCGGATCGCGACGTAGCTGGTCGCGAAAGTGGCGTCGACGGCCAGCCGCCCCACCGACAGGGCGCGCAGCCGCCCCCGGCTGTCGTCCAGGCGCTCGGCCAGGGTGCCCAGGGTCCAGGCCGGGCGGGAGGAGAGCCGGGCGCCGGTGATCCGCAGGGCCAGCGGCAGGCCCGCGCAGGCGGCCAGCAGGCGCATCGCGCCGTCCGGGTCCTGCCGGACGCGCTCGGGGCCGCAGAGCCGGGACAGGAGGGCGCGCTGCTCCTCGACGTCGAGCGGGGCGAGGGAGATCCGGGCGCCGGCCGGGAGGTCGGGGAGGGTGTTGCGCGAGGTGACGATCACCGCGCTGCGGCAGCCGCCCGGCAGCAGGGGCTCCACCTGGGCGGCGTCGCGCGCGTTGTCGAGCACCAGCAGGACGCGGCGCTCGGCGAGGGCGGTGCGCAGCAGGGCGGCCCGGTCGTCGGTGTCCTCGGGCAGGAGCCTTGCCGGGGCGCGGTGGTCCGCGGGCCGCTCGTCCAGGGCGGCGAGGAGGGCGGCGAGCAGCTCGTGCGGGTCGCGGGCGGGGGCGGCGCCGAAGCCGCGCAGGTCGGCGTAGAGCTGGCCGTCGGGGTAGTGGTGCCTGACGGCGTGGGCGGCCTGGACGGCGAGGGCGGTCTTGCCGATGCCGCCCATGCCGGCGACGACGGCGATCCGGGGGAGGCCGCCGGCGGGCTCGGGCGGTCCGGCGGGTTCGGCGGGTTCGGCGGGTTCGGCCGTGAGGAGGTCGGTCAGGGCCTGCAGATGGGCCCGGCGGCCGGTGAAGTCGGGGATGGCCGCCGGCAGTTGGGCCTGCGGGCGGGCGGGCCGGGCGGGTTCCCCGGGTGAGTCGCGTTCGTCCCGCAGGACCTGCTCGTGGGCCCTCCGGACGGCGGGCCCGGGCTCGATGCCGAGCTCCTCGACCAGGGCGCGGCGCAGCCGCTGGTGGACGGCGAGGGCCTCGGAGCGCTGCCCGAGGCGGTGCAGGGCGATCATCAACTGGGCGTGGAAGGCCTCGTGCAGCGGGTGCTCGCCCGCCAGGGCGGTCAACTCGGGCACCAGACCCTGGACCCGGCCGAGGCGCAGTTCCGCCTCGATACGCCACTCCAGGGCCTGCAGGCGGGCCTCCTGCCACTGCCGGCGCGGGGCCTGAGCCTGGAGGAGGTCCGGGAACTCGGTCAGCGGCTCCCCGCGCCACAGGGCGAGGGCCGCCGCCGACTCCCGCCGCACGGCCTCCCAGTCCTCGCGCAGCAGCGCCTCGCGGGCCCGCTGGACGCCCAGGCCGAAGACCCGGGCGTCCAGCTCGCCCTCGGCGACCTTCAGGAGGTAGCCGAGCGGGGTGGAACGCAGGCGCTCGCCGTGCTCGTCGCCCAGCTGGGTGCGCAGACGGGCCAGCATGTTGTGCAGCGAGGCGCTCGCCGAGGCCGGCGGGTGGTCGCCCCAGAGGGCGGCCCTGAGCCGGTCCGGCGGGACGGGCCGGTCGGGCTCCAGCAGGAGCACGGCGAGCAGGGTGCGGACCTTGGCGCCGCCGACGGCCCGCTCCTGGTCGCCGACGCGGACGAGCAGCGGGCCGAGCAGGCTGAAGTGCATGGTCAAATCCCCCGGTCCAACGCACGGCGCCGACTGTTCGAGCGCGGTGATCACGGCCACCGTAGGGGACGGGGAGCCCGGGTCTTCAAGGGGATTACCCGATCCGGTGCTGCTCAGCGCCGATCAGTGCCGTTGGGCGACCTCGGTCGGCAGCGGTGAGTGAGGACCCCCGGCCGAAGTAGGCCGTCGTGCTGCTTCCGACGCGGCGCCGGCGGGACATCACGAAGTCCCTCCCGGCCGCATCGCGGCCTCAGCGGTGGCGTCCAGGGCCGGCGAAGGGTGCGGGTTCGGAAGTCGGAGGAGACGCATACTGAGGTTGGCGCTTCAGGGTGACCAGGCCGCCACGAAGCAGCTGACGCCGTCCACGGTCTCGGCGTACAGGAGGCGGTGGGTGGTCAGGTCCCAGTCGGCCCCGTCCAGCAACTGCCAGGGCGAGCGGCCCGAGACCCCCAGTTCACGAGCGAGGCCCGCGTCCATGTTCGGGAAGAACCCGTCCGCGTCACCACTGGCCAGCGCGGCGGCGATGCCCGCGTCGATCTCCTCGGCCTGCGGGTAGGAGTGCCGGGCACCGTCCGCACCGGCGCGGGTCGAACCGTTCCCCAGTACCAGCAGCCCGACCCGGTCTGCCCACCCCGCCAGGTGGACGCCGTCCTCACCGTTCGTTGGCCAACTCCGCGCGTCGTCCACCTCGTAGGCACGTACCGGACCCATCCAGCCCGCCTGCTCCAGCAGCCACGCACCGATGCCGAGCGCCATCGGCAGACTGCTCGCCGGCGCCTCCGCGGGCCGGCCCTGCCCAAGCCGTGTGCTCACGGGAAGCCCGAGGTCCTGAGAGGCCCACAGGGCGCCCTCCTCGTGGAGAAGGGATCGTGTACCCGGACCGACCACAGCCACAATCTCGGGATCCTCAGCGAGTACGGCCGCCACCGCCTCCGCGCACGCCACGCGCAGTTGCTCCGGCGCAGCAGATGCACCCACGTCCGCCGCGAACGCGAGCGGCGGCAGGCAGGGACAGATGGCAGCGGCCACGAGCATGCTCCGTAGCCTAGCCACCGCCTCCAGGCAGTCGCTCCGACGGGCGAGACCGAGTTCGTCACCCTGAAGCGCCGAGGTCAGTAATGGTGGCGTCGGATATTGGAACTCTCCGAATGTCTGCGGTGCGGAGCCGCTCGGGGCGGGCTCAGATGTAGTCGAAGAAGCGGTCCCACCAGGTTCGTGGTTCGAAGCTTGTACCGAGGTTGCTGACGCCGTCGTATCGGGTCCGGAGGAGGTGCTCGGAGACGGTGATGTAGCCGAGTTCTTCGAGTCCGTCGTCGATGGAGCGACGGTCGGCGGTCTCGAAGAGGACGTTCTCTTCCTCCTCGTCGTAGCTGCCGGGATTCCCCAGCGTCACGGCGACGAGGTTGCCGTAGTTGCTGACGGTGATGGCGATGTGGTCGCCGCTGGCTGTCGCACTGGCGGGGATGACGATGGTTCCGTGATGGTTCGCGTCCTGGACGCCCCGATCAACGGTGCAGGTGCAGCGGAACCGCTGGTCCAGCCGGTCTGCCAGTTGATCGAATCGGGCTCGGGTCGCGACGTGGTTGTAGCCCGCAGGGAACTCCAGGTGGTCGGGATCGTCGAGATTCTTCAGCAGGGTCCAGATGTGCTGGTCATCGAGGGGCATGGTCATCGTCTCCGTGTCGGTGAGGATCGTTGCAGGGCCGTCGTACCACCCCAGAATGACTTTCTATAACAGCCCTAGACCTCAGCCACCTACTCAGCCGGCGCCGCGCGCGCCCCTCACGCACGCGTGAAAACGGCGGTTCGGAAGGCTGGCCATCGCAGTGGTGACGGTAAGGCTGTTATAGAAAGTCATTCTGAGAGGACCGGAAAGACGCACCTCCGCAGATTCCTGGCGACCAGGAGCCCCGAGGGAAGGAGTCGGCTCGGTCAGGTACCCGTAGGGAAAGCCACCGGAGAAGGTACCGGCACGAGGCGGATCGGTGATCTCCGGCTCGTGCCAGCCGATTCCCTCCTCCGGGAGCGCCTGGCCGAGGCGGCCGAAGGCAGAGCGGTGACGGTCGAGGCCTTCCGCGTCGTTGCGAGCCTGGTCGTGGAGGAGTCCCACCGATATCGAAAGTCCCACGGGTCGGAGTCTAGGAACGACCTCTGACAGCGACGGGTCCGCCGCCGAGCCGACAGCCCGGCCTTCGGGGAGGATCGGTCCGGGTTCCGGCGGTAGCGGTCGGTCTGCGCCGAGCTGGTTCGGAACGCGGCCGCAGGCGCGGAGTTGCAGGTCGGGGATGTGGTCGTACCGATGGTGGCGCCAGGACCGGCACCCAAGACTTCGAGATCATCTCGCGGCGGCTTGTGGGCGCCCCTGGCCGGACACCAATCGACAACCCGCCTCCGACACCTCTCTGGCCGGCCTGTGACACCCTGGGTCCCATGCACACCCCAGCCGGCGGGCCCACCCCCAAGGAAGAGCTCCCAGTCCTCCACCCCGATCCCGAGCAGGTGCTCACCGACTGGCTGACGACCACCCCGCTCGGCGACAGCGCCCAGCTGAACTACCCGCGCGAGGTCATGCGCTGGATCGCGTACATCGGGGACCGGGTCTGGACCGCCGGCGGCCGCGACATCAAGGACTGGACCGCGGGCGCGGACAACGCCCGCACCCGCGCCTTCCTCGTCAGCGCCGTGCGCGGCTTCTACCAGCACGCCCAGCGCTTCGACCCCGGCATCGTCAACCCCGCCCCCAAGACCCTGCGCCCCTCCGTCGCCGACCTCCCCGGCCGCCCCGCCCTCACCCGCGCCGAGTCCACCCTCTACGTCTCCGCCCTGGACCGCTACAGCGGCCTGATGCCCCACCGCGCCCGCGCGCTCGGCTACCTCGTCCTCGGCCGCGGCCTGCGCGCCCACCAGGCCGTCGCCCTCGACGTCGAGGGCATCGTGCGCGAGCAGCACCGCACCACCGCCCTCGTCACCTTCAAGGGCGGCGGCACCGAGTTCCAGGAACTCCCCCCACCCGTCGCCCTCGCCGTCGAGGACTACCTACCCCACCGCCGCACCGCCGCCCCCCACAGCAGCCCCGAGGCCGGCCCGCTGCTCACCAGCGGCCGCGGCCGCCGACTCGACCCCGCGCCCAGCGTGCGCGACCTCCTGCGCGCCGTCGCCTCCACCCACCCCCAGCTCACCCACCTCGCCGACACCCTCACCGCCGACGGCCTCGCCGCCAGCCCCAACCCCTTCCTCGGGTAGATCCCGCCGCCCGCACCAGGGAGCGCTGGGCGGGACGGGGTGCGGACGGCGTCGAGCACGTCGGTGTCCGGCTGCCGAGGGCGCCCGCAAGGACCCGAATGTCGGCCGGAGCATCCTTTCCCCGTCACGGTGGGGTTCGTGATTCCTGAGTACGTGTCGGCTCTTCGGAGGGCCGTCGGCCCCGACCACCTGCTGTGGCTGTCGGGGGTGGTCGCGGTGGTCCGTGACGGGAACGGACAGGTGCTGCTGCAGCGCCGGTCTGCCGGCGGTCCGTGGACACCGCCGAGCGGAATCGTGGAGCCGGGCGAGGAGCCGGCCGCCGCGGTGGTGCGCGAGGTGGCGGAGGAGACCGGCGTACGGGTGCTGGTGGAACGTCTGGCGCAGGTGGGTACCTCCCCGCAGGTGCGGCACGGCAACGGCGACTTGGCGCAGTACCTGGAACTGGTGTTCGCGTGCCGGCCGACGGGCCCGGGTCTGCGACGACGAGTCGGTGGAGGTCGGCTGGTTCGCGCTGGACGCCCTGCCGCCGATGAGCGGGCGGATGCGGGAGATGGGGGTTGAGGAACATCGGAACGAAAACCGGCGCTAAGCCCTCCCTGCTCTCCGGGGTCCGTTGACCTGCGGTTCCGTGGTGGTTGAACCTTCGGCGGTCGTGTTGATCAACTGCCTGGAGGTCCGGGGTGCCGGTCGAGTTTCTGACGGATGAGCAGGCCGCGGGGTACGCGGCGTTCCGAGGGGCGCCGGCCCGCGCGGAGCTGGAGCGGTTCTTCTTCCTGGACGACGCGGACCGGGAGCTGGTGGAGTCGAAGCGGCGCTCGCACAACCGGTTGGGCTTCGTTATCTGCAGTCCGTGATCCTCTGTCCATCACGTTCAACACGTACGGGTGAAGGCGCCTTCGTCCCGTTCTGGATGGGATTACCTTCCGTCATCCACCACGGATGAGCGGGAGGTTCCATGAGGGTGCAGCGCGTGCTGATGCCGGACTCGGAGACCGAGTCGTGGACGGTGCTGGGGGACGACCACGTACCGATCGTGCCGATCGAGCGCTACCTGGCCTACCTGGCCGCCGTCGAGAAGTCCCCGAACACGGTCAAGGCGTACGCCCACGACCTGAAGGACTGGTTCGTCTTCCTCGCCGGGCGGGGGCTGGACTGGCGGTCGGTGGCGCTGGAGGACGTCGCCGGGTTCGTGGCCTGGCTGCGGCTGCCACCGCGGGCTCGGGACGGCAAGGTCGCGGTGCTACCCACGGTGGAGCACCACTGCGCGGAGTCCAGCGTGAACCGCAAGCTCGCCGCGCTGTCGTCGTTCTGCGAGTTCCACGCCCGCCACGGGGTGCCGCTCGGCGGGCTGATGGTGACGATGCGGCCCGCCGGCCGCCGCGGCCGCGGCTGTTCGTTCAAGCCGTTCCTGGAGCACATCGCCAAGAGCCGGCTGCAGAAGGCCCGCACGATCCGGCTGCGAGAACCCCGGCGACGGCCGAGGGTGCTGTCTGCCGCGGAGGCCCAGGCGGTGCTGGACGGATGCGAGCACCTGCGGGACCGACTGCTGTTCGCGCTGCTGCTGGACACCGGGCTGCGGATCGGCGAGGCCCTGGGGCTTCGGCACGAGGACATCGCTCTGGCCGAGCGGCAGGTGAGCGTCGTCCCGCGCCCGAACGCCAACCGTGCCCGGGCGAAGGCGGGCCGGTCCCGGGACGTCCCGGCCAGCGCGGAGCTGATGCAGCTGTATGCCGACTACCTCAACCGCGAGTACGGCGCACTCGACTCGGACTACGTGTTCGTCAACCTCTGGGGCCGCCCGCACGGCCGCCCGCTCACCTACTCCGCCGCCTACGACCTGGTGGAACGGCTCCGCCGCCGCTGCGGCATCGACTTCGAGCCGCACCAGTTCAGGCACACCTACGCCACCTGGCTCCTGCGCAAGGGCGCCGGCATGGAGAGCGTGAAGGAACTCCTCGGCCACGCCTCGATCACCACCACGATGGACACGTATGTTTTCGGCGGGGTGAAAGAGAGCCACTCGGGCGGTGGCTTCGAGAGCCACTGTGGCCCGTTCGTGAAGGGGATGGACTGCCGTACACGTCCATGATCGGCGGCGAGAACGAGAGCCACCCCTATGGGGCGACTTCTACCGCCGTGGTTGCGGGACGGAGTGTCCTCGGGGAGGTGCTGACGCAAGCCGATAGCTTTGAGGTCCCGGGCCCTCCGACCCGCGTCCCTGACAGGCACGGTCTGAAGGGCCCGGGCGCCGACACCGCAGTCGTCGCTGAATGCTCGGCCACAACAAGGTCCACGCCGAAGCCATCGTCGCGGAGGCCGGGGGCACATGGAGCCGGTACGCCTCCGGAGATCACCTATGGTCACCATCGGGTTCGGCCCGAAGCGAACTGGCGACCGTTGAATAGGCGAACGCCCCAGCGTGGGGGCCCAATCCGAGGCGACGACACAGCCCGGACTTTCCACACACTGCCGCCTTCTCTGAACCAGTCAGGAAAAGATGATCCACGCAGAGAGGGCCGCACCAGCCACCGCGATGGCACACTGCAGCGCAAGCCACAGCATCCACAACTTCTTCTTCTTCTTGCGCAGGTCTGCAGCCGAGTCAACGTTCTTGCGCAGATCTGCAGCCGAGTCAACGTGAGATTTTGACCTCTTATAGAACTTCCAGCTGGCAAGCGCCCCATAGATGCCAAGCGCCAGCATCGAGAGCGTCACGACGAGCATCGACGAGAAGATGATCCACGCAGAGAGGTCCGCACCAGCCACCGCGATGGCACACTGCAGCGCAACCCACAGCATCCACAACTCGATCTCAACCAACCGGGGGAAGCGACCACAATGCTTTCGGCGGGTCTCTTCCCGGTCAGCCTCGATGTCCAGGATGGGGAACTGCACGGCGATCTTCTTACGCAGCTTTCCGGCCTGCGTAGCGTGATAGGCGCTCCTCTCGTGGAACTTCCAGTTGGCAAGCGCCCCATAGATGCCGAGCACCAGTATCGAGAGTGTCACGACGAGCATCGACGGCTGGAGGCCGGTCTTCGCGATGAATCCCAGTCCAGCAGCCACAACAAGAATGATGATGTTCGTCAGCGTCGCCCTCTGGTTCTCATTGTGGCGGTCCGCTTCCAACTGCGCCTTCCAGAGCTCAAGCAGGACATCGATCCGATCAGCCATATCGCTCCCCTTCTCTTCGGTAGCAAGAAAAGTCGGCCCTACCACTCGTCAATTGCCGCTGACGCCACCTTTTCCGGCTTGCTACAGCTGAGCGAAAGGACGTGGCGACTCAGGGCGCCGCCAGCTCACCTGGGAATGTCAGCGAGTAGGCCGGGTCGGAGTCACCGTTTGTTGGTCTGGCGCTCGCTCTGGGTGGTCTGGTAGCGGTAGGATTCGGTGCCGGTCTGAATGAGAGTGCAGCGGAAGGTGATCCGGTCAGCGATGGCCGCGCAGAGCCTGGGGTCGCCGAAGGTCTTGTCCCACTCTCCGAACGGGGAGTTCGTGGCCACTGCGGTCGCCTTGCACTCTTCACGCTCAGTGAAAATCTGGAACAGCAGCTTCGAACCCTTTTTGTCCAGGTTCAGATACCCGAACTCGTCCAGGCATAGAAGATCGACCTTGCTGTAGCGAGCGATTACGGATGACAGCCGGCGCCCGGCGTCTGCCTCGGCGAGTTCGTTCACCAACGCGGACGTGGTGGTGTAGCGGGGGTTCAGCCAAGATGCCTGCAAAAGGGGCCATGACGTGATCTTGGACGTCTGAGCGGCCTTCTCACCCCCGGCCTGCTGTCATCTACCACTGCCCGGTGTTGCCTGTCCCGGGTACGGCGGTTTCGATCTTCGCTCCGAGTCGGGAGTGTGAGCATGCCCGCGCGGGCGGGCGTCGCTCGTATCTGGCATCGGGTCGTGGGGCTTCGGGATGACGTCGATCGAGCGGACCGCGTACCCGCGGTTCAAGCGGCTGATCACCGCGCGTGAGCTGCACCTGTTCTTCTCGCCGGGCCGGGAGGAGGTGGAGTGGGCGGTGGCTCGTACGGACTCCGATGAGCACCAGCTCGCGCTGCTGGTCCTGTTGAAGTCCTATCAGCGGATGGGGTGCTTCCCGCGGTGGGAGGAGGTTCCGGAGCTGGTGGTCGACTTCGTACGGCGGGCCGTGGAGCTGCCGGAGGGCGTGGTGGCCGGCTACAGCGCGGAGAAGACCGCGAAGAACCACCGGTCGCTGGTGCGTCAGCGGGTCGGAGTGGTGTACGACGCCGGGCGGGCCCGCAAGGTGGCCGAGGAGGCGATCCGGGCGGAGGCCGCCTCGAAGAACAACCCGGCGGACCTGATCAACGTGGCGCTGGAGCAGCTGGTGCGGGCCGGCCTGGAGCTGCCGGCGTTCTCCACCCTGGACCGGATGGCGATGAGCATCCGCACGGAGGTCAACGGCGACATCTTCGCCCGGGTCGCCGGGCGGATCGGGCAGGACGATCGCACCGGGCTGCTGCGGCTGGTGACGGTGCTGGGGCTGGACCGCAAGACGGTGTTCAACCAGCTCAAGCAGTCCGCTCAGCGGGCGACCTGGTCGAACATGAAGAAGCTGGCCGAACACCGGAAGTGGGTGGACGGGCTGGGCGACACCGAGGCGTGGCTGGAGGGCCTGGCGGCGGCGAAGATCGCGGACTTCGCCGGTGAGGCCGAGGCGGCAGACGCGGGCGTCCTCCAGGACTACGCGGAGGCCAAGCGGATCACGCTGATCGCGTGCCTGGTCCACAAGTCCCGGATGCGGGTGCGCGACGACCTGACGACGATGTTCACCAAGCGGGTGGCCATCAAGTCGAAGCGGGCCCGCACCGAGCTGGAGGAGATCCGCAGCCAGCAGCAGGCGATCGTGGAGGGCCTGGTCGCCAACTACCGCACCCTTCTGCGGCAGGTCGACAGCGACGGGCCCGCGCAGACGGCGCGGGCGAAGGCCGGCGCGCTGACCAAGGAGACCCTGGACGCGCTGGAGGGCCTGGACGAGGAGTCGGGGGCCTCGGAGGTGAACCGGCGCCTCAAGCGCCGGGTTGCGGCGGCGTTCCTCAAGCTGGCCGAGGGGCTGATGGTGCAGTCCAACGGTCTGTTCAGTGTGACGTCGGCGGTGGACGGCTTCGGCGGGTTCGACGCCCAGTACTCCCAGATTGAGAAGGTCTCCGCCCACCACGGCGACAACTGGGAGGTGCTGCTGCACGGGCACCTGAAGGCCGACCGGGCGGTGATGCTGAACCTGCTGGAGAGCCTGGACCTGGTGGCCACCAGCGAGGACAGCCGGGTACTGGACGCCTTCAACCACCTGCTGCGGTTCCGCAACTCCCGCGACTACATCCCGGTGCGGGGCCAGGACGACGAGGGCCACGACACCGGCACGGTGGACATCCGCTTCGCCACCCAGAACTGGCAGAAGATCGTCCGCGACCGCACCCGGCCGGGCTCGTACGTGCGCCGGCACTTCGAGGCGATGGTGCTCTTCAACCTCGCCGAGGAACTGCGGTGCGGCGACATCGCAGTCACCGGCTCGGAGGAGTACGCCGACTGGAGCCAGCAACTGCTCCAGTGGCCGCAGGTGGAGGCCGCGCTACCGGAGTACCTGGTCGAGGTCGGCTTCCGGGAGCCCAACGACGAGCGGCCGTTCGACGCGGCGGCGTTCGTCGCCCAGCTGCGGGAGCGGCTCACGGCAGCCGCGGCAGCCGCCGATTCCGGCTACCCGGAGAACGAGGGCCTGGTCATCGACCCGAAGACCGGGGTGCCGACGCTGGAGAGGTACCGGGCGGACGAACGCCGCCCGAGCGCGGTGAAGCTGGAGCAGGCCATCAAGTCCCGGCTGCCCGAGCGGTCGCTGCTGGGGGTGCTGGCCCGCACCGCGTACTGGATCGAGTGGTGGCGGCGCTTCGGGCCGGCCTCCGGGCACGACCCCAAGCTCAAGGACGCCTTCGGCCGGTACGTCATCACGACCTTCGTCAACGGCATCAACATGGGCCCCTACGAGGCGGCCCGGCATATCAACGGGGTGAGCGGGCACGAGCTGTCCGCCACGGCCAACCGGCACTTCTCCATCGCGAAGCTGAACCAGGCGATCACCGACGTGGTCAACGCCCACGCCCAGCTGGACATGTCCCGGGCCTGGGGCGACGGTACGGCGGTGGCCGCCGACGGCACCCACATGGACACCTACCTGAACAACCTGGTCGCCGAGACCTCAGTGCGCTACGGCCGGGCCGGCGGCATCGCCTACCACCACATCGCCGACACTTACATCGCGCTGTTCACCCACTTCATCCCCTGCGGGGTCTGGGAGGCGGTCTACATCATCGAGGGGCTGCTGAAGAACGAGTCTGAGATCCAGCCGACCACGATCCACGCCGATACGCAGGGCCAGAGCTACCCGGTCTTCAGTTTGGCCCATTTGTTGGGGTTTGAGCTGATGCCGAGGATCAGGAACTGGAAGGACCTGGTGTTCTTCCGCCCGACCAAGCAGACCTCCTACGTGCACATCGACTCCCTGTTCGGCGAGGCCGGCCGCAACGTCATCGACTGGGACCTGATCGAGCAGCACTTCAAGGACCTCATGCGCGTCGCCCTGTCGGTGCGCGGCGGCAAGGTCTCCTCCGTCCTACTGCTGCGGCGCCTGCGCTCGGGCTCGCGAAAGAACGCCCACTACGCGGCGTTCCGCGAGGTCGGGCGGGTGATCCGCACCGTCCAGCTGCTGCGGTATCTGACGGACCCGCAGATGCGCCGGCGGGTGACGGCAGCGACGAACAAGGTCGAGGCGTACAACGGGTTCTCCGAGTGGGTTCGTTTCGGCAATCGCGGTGTCATCACCGACAACGACCCCGTCGAGCAGGAGAAGGCGGTCAAGTTCAACGCCCTGCTCACCAACTGCCTGATCTTCCACAACACCCTGGACATCGCCCAGGCGGTGCGCGAGCTGCAGGGCGAGGGCTGGAAGGTCGACCCGGAGGACCTGGCCGAGGTCTCGCCCTACCTGACCGAGAAGATCATGCGCTTCGGCGAGTATTCCACCCACGAACTCGACCTTCCCCCGGAGGCATACGAGCCGCACCTGGACATCGACTTCGCCAAACTCGACCTGCCGGAACAGGAGGAGCCGGCGGCGGCCGACTGAGATTGCCGCCTATCGGCGCCCGGGCTTGCTCGACAGGCCAGTACGCCGGAGGGCGGCCCCGGCTGCCTTGCCTGGACCGGTAACGACTGATGCTGCCGGTCCAGGCAAGGGGCGACCCTCTACTTGACGGTAAAGCGATCTGCCACCAGATCGAGACTCTCGATGGCGACTTCGTTGCTGACGGCGTTGAAGTCGGGAGCGGTGAGATTGATCGGGAAGGCATTGACGACGTTCCAGGTGACGAACAATTCAGTGCCGGCGTCGTCGGTGAGGCTGATCGAGATGTCGCGTTTGCCGATGACCGTGTCGTCGGTGGGGTCGAGCCAGCGGGCGAGCTCGGCCTGGTCCTGGAGGCTGCCGTCCGTGAACGTGATCACGTGGCCGTCGGCGGACTCGGGCGCCGGCGGGACGGCTTCGATGCCGGCCTTGGCGGCGATCTCCGGAGGGATTTCCAGCCCCGACACCGAAGCGAACGCCAGTTCCTGGTCTCCGATGGTGACCTTGAACCTGTAGGCGGGGGTGGGGTCTTCGTTCTCATTGAGCGTCATGATGCGATCATGCCAGGGGCCCTGTTATCCCCGAGGGTGATTGCCGGATATCCACTCTTCGGGGTGACTCCCATAAATGACCCTTTCCGGGAGCAAGATCGGAAACGGTCGCCGGGGGCGGCGCGGATGCCCGATCGGTTCTCAGAACTCGTTCTCACTCAAGTGGCGACGGACCCCTGTTCTGGGAATGGTTTGTGAGAGGATTTCGGGCGTGACGGACCCTCAGGACACCATCGAGAGCGACGCCGACGACGTCGAGCGCCACGACTGCCCGCGCTGCGGCGTCCAGCCCGGCTCGCCCTGCCGCTCGCGCTCGGGCGCCGTCGCCGGGATCTACCACACCGGCCGCTTCAAGAAGGTGGCCCGGCTCGCCAAGTTGCTGCGGGTGCCGACCCCGGCCGACCGCGGCCCCGGCCAGCCCTGGCGGCCCGGCACCCCGCCGCCGGCCGCGCCCGAGACGGACACCCCGGGCGCGGACATCCGCATCGGGTACGCGCGGTGCAGCCACCTCACCCAGGAGCTCCAGTCGCAGCTGGACGCGCTCAGCGCGCACGGCATCCCGCGCGACAAGATCTTCTCCGAGAAGATCAGCACCCGCATCCGCGTCCGCCCCCAGTTCGAGGCCGCGCTCACCCTCGCCCGCGAGATCAAGGCCCACGCCCCGCACTGCCGGGTGCTGTTCACCGTCTACGAGATGAAGCGCCTCGGTCGCGACGCCGCCGAGCTCACCGCGCTGGCCGACCACCTGACCGCCCACGGCCTGGTCCTGGAGATGTTGGCCGGCCCTCTGCCCGGCATCTACGACCCGTCCGGCCCCGGCCGGATGCTGTTCGGGTTCTTCGCCGCCATGGCCGAGACCGAGCGCGAGAGCATCCGCGAAGCCACGCTCGAAGGACTCGACGCCGCCTCCCGCAAGGGCAAGCACGGCGGCCGGCCGCCCGTCATCACCGACGACATGCTGCACACCGTGCTGCGGCGCCGGGCAGCGGGCGAGTCCGTCGAGAAGATCCGCCCCGACCTGATCATCCCCACCGGCAAGCGCAAGGGCCAGAACCCCGGCCTCGCCAGCATCTACCGGGCACTCGCCGAGCACGAACGAGCCCAGGCGTACCCCGAAGCCGTCGAGCAGGCTCACGCCGACTTCGCAGCCCTGCCCGCAGAAGAGATCCCCCGTCCCCGGCCCGCCGCGGCAGGCCAGCTCGCCAACTGAGGCACGCGACCGGGCCCGTCACCCCACCAAGATCACGTCATGGCCCCTTTTGCAGGCATCTTGGCTGAACCCCTAGCGGACACTCAGCCCGGCCTCGGCGATCGCAGTACCGATACCGATCAGCAGATGTGACTTGCCGGTGCCGGAGTCGCCGATCAGCACCAGCGGGCGCCCCTGCTGTACCCAGGCGGGGGACTTGAGGTCCGAGACGACCTCCGGTGAGACGTTGGGGTTCTTCTCGTAGTCGAAGTCCTCCAGCCGTTTGGGCCGCGGGAACCTCGCCGAGCGGACCAGCCTCTGCTGTCGGCGAACGTCACGGTCGGCCACCTCGACCTGCAGCAGGTCGAGGAGGAACTGCTTGTAGGTCGCCTGCTCGCGTCGGGCGGTGGCGGCCAGTTCCACGAACCGCTCTCGGAACGCCGGCAGACGAAGCTCCCGGCAGGCTTCATCGATCAGCGCGTCCTCCGGATCACCGGGCAGCGGCATCCGCCTCGGGGGCACGTGCTCAGCGGCTGGTTCTGCGGTCTTGGTCGGGGTCATGCGCTCGTGCCCTTCCGTCTTGTGGCCTGGGTGTTCTTGACCGGCGCGAGCAGCCGGTCGTACTTGGTCATGTCCGGCAATGAGGTACGGGTGTCAGGCGGAAGGCGCCGGGCGTGCAGGGAGATCACCGTGGCCCCCTCGCTCGCCTTGACGGCCTCGCCAGGGCTGCTCGCTTCGTCGTCGAGCCTGACGCCGGGGTTCTCCTCGTTGCCGAGGTCGAGGACGCTTTCCTCGCTGTCTTCGATCGCTTTGCGGGCCTCGATCGCCACCAGGTCGGTGCTGACCGACCCGACCTTGAGGACGGTGGTCATCCCGGCGATCACCGCGTGGGCGGGCAGCTGCCGGTGCAGCAGCAGAACCTCGATCAGCATCCGGGTGCCCTCCCGGTCCCCGGCCTTTCTCTTGGCCGCGGCCCAGAACGCCTCATGCGTCTTGGTGAAGCCGCCCTCCGCCCTGGCCTGCGCGAGCGCGGAGGCCCCGGCGAATGCTCCCGGCTTGACGAGCAGGATCTCCAGGTAGTGGTCCAGGATGTCGTGGTAGGTATAGCGCCTGGTCAATCGTGGGTGGCAGGCCACCACGTGACGGCCGTCGTAGATCCACAGCTCGTTCGCCCGCAGCTTCACCCGCACCTTCATGCCGATGAACTTGGCGGGCACCGAGTAGTAGCACTGGCGGACGGTGACCCGCCCGTTGCGGTGGACCACCGGCGTCAGGTCGATTCCGCAGTCGTAGCTGTCCGCTGGCAGCGGACGAAGTAGGCCGCGCTCCTGCTCGAAGTCGAACCCGATTGAGGTCGGTCGGCCATGGATGTGCCGGGCGTCCTCCGCCGCGTCGATCGCCGCCAGGCGCTCGTTCAGCTCTGTCAGGGAGTCCACCTCAGGCGGCGGGACGAGGTGCTTGCGTCTGTACCGGCCACCCTCATGCTCGACGCCGCCCTTCTCGTGGGCTCCTTGCTCCCCCGGGGTGCAGTAGAAAGCCGAGAATCCATACCAAGATCGAAATGCGGCCCACCGAGCTGACTCCGTGCGGGAGCGCCCGAACAACACCTGCTTCACCGCAGGCTTGAGGTTGTCGTAACGAATGTGGACGGATGGCACTCCGCCCAGCACCTCGAACGCCTCCACATGCCCCTCGAAGAACGCCTCCTGCGAAGCGGTGGCGAACACGCGGTGGACGGCCTTGCCGGAATACGACAACCGCAGCGTGAACAGCACGCACTTACGGCGTTGCCCTGCCAGCTCAAGCCACACGTCCGCGAAGTCGACCTCCGCCTCCTGGCCGGGCAGCTTGGTCTGCGGGACAGTGCCCTCCAGGTGCCGACGGCCCTCCTTCGCTTCCAGCACCAACTCCGGGCGTCGCTTGCGCACGTAGTCTCGCACCGTCGAGTACGCCGCGAGCTCGAAATCGTGCTCAGCGGCCAGGCGCTCCCGAATTCGGTCGACTGTGTGCCGCTGCTTGCTCGGTGCCTCCAAATCCGAGCGCAACATCGCGTCGATGAAGCCCTTCACCGGCTCCAGCACGCTCTTGCGCGGCGGCGGCTTCTTCCGCTTCGCCGGCACCGGACACACAAGCGCCTTCGCAACCGTGTTCCGCGACACCCGATACCGCTGGGCCAACTCCCGCCCCGACACCGTCGGGTCCAGACGCTTGTCCCGGCGGATCCGCTCAAAGATCCACTCACGCGACCTGTACACACCGGTCTCCTGACACGACCGTGATCAACAAGCAAAGCGTGAGCGGCCAAACAGCCCAAACAAGTCATTACGCCGAAAGCGGCATGTCACACACCATCACATCGGGTGGCTCCCAATCTCACCGCCCGACCGGTGGCTCCCGGAACCGCCGCCTCACCGGCTCTACTTCAACCCGCCAGAAACAACACGTACGGCCACCTCACCGTCGAGGACGCGCGCCGCACGCTGGAGGCCGCGGGCTGGTTCACCGGGCGGGAGGTGCGGCTGTGACCGTCACGCCCCTGCGCACAGGCCCGATCGGCGGGCCCGGCTTGTTGGAGAAGCTGCAGGCCGAAGTCCGTCCGGAGTTCCGCGTCGACGTGCTGGTCCCCGCCCCGGAGGACCCGGTGCTCGGCTGGAAGCGCTGCCCGGTACCGGGCTGCGACCGCGCCGCGCACGAGCAGGGCATGTGCACCGGTCACGCCCAGCGGTGGCGCCGGATCGGGCGCCCGGAGATCGCCGTGTTCCTGGCCGACGCGGGACCGCCGTTGCGCGGGCTGGCCGAGCTCACCCACTGCACCGTCCCAGGCTGCCGCTTCGGGGCGTCCGGCAAGGGACTGTGCGCGCGGCACCGCGACAAGTGGTCCCGCTCCGGCAGCACCGACCCCGCCGCCTGGGCGGCGCTGCCGGGCACCGACCGCGCCGAATGCGACCTGCCCTGGTGCACCTTGTGGGCGGAGAACCCCGCGAACGCGTTCTGCAAGAGCCATCACATCCGGTGGCGCCAGGACGGCGATCCGCCCATCGAGGACTTCATCATCGAGTGCCGCTCTTTCGGCCGGCCCCGCGTGGACTTCCGCGCGCTCGCGCCGCAGCTCAAGCTGGAGTTCCAGTACGCCGTTCAAGCCCGCCGCGACGAGCAGACCGTCACCGCCCCGGCCCGCCTGATCCAGGCCGCCATCCGCAGGGCTCAGCAGGAGAAGGTCGCCTCCCTGCTGGACTACTCCGCCGAGCGGTGGCACCGGATCGCCGACCCCTACCAGCACCGCGGCGCCTCCGGCGGCTACGGCAAGCGCCTGGTGGCGTTCCTGCTCTACGCCCGGGACACGGTCGAGACCCTACGCGACGGCGCGGGCTGGGAGATCGAGTACGCCCGCGACGTCTGGCGGCTGGGCAAGCTCGCCGGGCTCAACCGCAGCGCCAGCCGGCCCCGTCCCCGCAGCGAGCTGCGGTTCGACCGCATCGGCCAGCCCTGGCCGCGTGTTCTGGCGAAGCGCTGGATTCGGCTGCGGCTGTCGTCCGGCCTGAACGTCAACACGGTCACCGGCGACATGCAGGCCCTGACCCGGTTCAGCGAGTTCCTCGCCGCCGTCGGTCCCGCGGTTCGCGGCCTGGGCGACGTTGAGCGGCCCCTACTGGAGCGCTACCTGGCCTGGCTCACCGACCTCCCGGGCGGGCTCAGCGCGAACGAGGGCCGCGTCAACGGCCTGCACCTGTTCTTCCAGGCCATCCGCCAGCACGGCTGGGACACCTCGCTGCCGACCAGCGCCGCGTTCTTCACCGGCGACTGCCCCCGGCGCCGCACGCGGCTGGCCCGCCACCTGGCCGAGCACATCATGACCCAGGTCGAGCAGCCGGCGAACCTCGACCGGTGGTCCGACCCGTCCGCCCGGCTGATCACCCTCATCCTGATCCGCTGCGGCCTACGGGTCTCCGACGCCTGCACCATCCGGTTCGACTGCCTGCTCCACGACGGCCAACGCGCCCCTTACCTGCGCTACTTCAACAACAAGATGAGCCGGGAGGCCGCCGTCCCCATCGACGAGGAGATCGAGGCCGAGATCCGCAACCAGCAGCAGCGCGTCCTCCAGCGCTGGCCGGGCGGCAACCCGCACCTCTTCCCCCGGCCGAAGGGCAACGCCAGCGGGAAGCACCACTTCTCCCCGGACAGCTACCGGCAGATGCTCAAGCGCTGGCTCGCCGAGTGCGACGTCCGGGACGAGAACGGGCTGCCCGTCCACCTGACCCCGCACCAGTGGCGGCACACCTTCGCGACTCGGCTGATCAACCGCGACGTCCCGCAGGAGGTCGTCCGGGTCCTCCTCGACCACGACTCGCACCAGATGACGGCCCATTACGCGCGGATCACCGACCAGACCGTGCGGCGCCGCTGGGAGGCCGCCACCAAGGTCAACATCAAGGGCGAGCGGGTGACCATCGCCCCAGACGGACCGCTGGCCCAGGCCGAGTGGGCCAAGACCCGCTACAGCCTCGCCACCCAGACCCTCCCCAACGGCTACTGCGGACTGCCCGTTCAGAAGACCTGCCCGCACGCCAACGCCTGCCTGACCTGCCCTGTCTTCCTCACCGGACCAGAGTTCCTGACCGAGCTCCAGGCCCAGCGGGGGCGGACGCTGACGCTCATCGACAACGCCATGGGCTGCGGCCACCAGCGGGTGGCCGAGATGAACGAACAGGTCCTGACCAACCTCGACCGGATGATCACCGAACTCGAAGCCGACGGGCCGCAGGAGGCCGCCGATGCGAGCTGACAACTCCCCGCACATCATCGCCGCCGCCCGGCAGCGGGCCGCAGCGACCAGGGAGCGGGCGATCGCCGCCCTCCGGCGCATGGACACTGCCGGACAACCCGCCACCTTCGACGCCGTCGCACGCGAGGCCGGCGTCTCCCGGTCCTGGCTCTACACCCAGCCCGATCTGCGGGCCGAGATCACCAGCCTGCGCGACCGGCACGGGCCGGCGCCCGTGGCACCCTGGATCCCTGCCCAGCAGCGCGCCTCGGGCGCGTCCTTGCTCCGGCGGCTGGAGGCGGCGACGGAACGCAACCGCGAACTTGAGGCGGAAGTGCGCGACCTGAGGGACCGGCTCGCCCGCGCACTCGGTCAGCAGCGGGCCGCCGCAGTCACCTCTTCGAGCGAAAGGACCGGCGTCGGTCACCGGTTGGCGAAATCAATCGGTCCCTGCTGATCCAACACAACGCAGTCTTGCGGCATGCTCAGGGATAGCCGCTATCTTCTCAGCCATGATCGAGTGGGGGAGGCGTCTCGGACGCCGTGGCTGCTGGTTCTCATGGAGGAACCTTGAGGAAATCATTCAGGTGCTGGAGGAGGAAGTTCCACACGGTCAGCTGGAGATTCGGCACTCCGCGACGAACGAATCCACTCAGGGTGGTGTGAGCACCAGGACCCAACAGACACGACGTTGGGCCACGCTCGCAGACTTCAAAACAGACGTGTCGGGAGCCGCCACGCTCCGTGATCTTGTTATCGAACGAGGACCAGCCCCTGACGGCCGACACATCTGCATCGAGATCGGTGAGACAGCGAAGTCCTGGCGCCCAGGAGGCATGCATGCCCGCACGTATGCCAACGTGAATGGCGGGACGGATGCCTGGCAGCTGGGGGTCGCGCGCCGCCTCGGGGACGTCCTTCGCGAAGCGTGGTTCTTGGGTCCTCGCCTGGACAAGTGGGTTGGCCACGTTCAGTCGGCCCTGCTCTTCACTGCAGTTATTGGCATCGTCTTCTACTTCCACTCGACCGGTAGCTGGGTTGGCCTTGGGGCCGCCATCATGGCTCTCGCCATTTACAAGATCGAGAAGTATCTCGCCCGGGCGATGCTGATCAACGACCCGAAGGGGCTCCTGAAGTTCGTTGCACATCGACGCGCGAACCATCGCCCCGCTGGCAGTCCTTGGTTCGGTGGTGCCGCCCTCATCTGGACCGTCCTGGGCGGTGTCGCCGGAGTAATTGGTACCGTCCTTGCCATCTTCCAGGCCGTCTTCCAACACGGCTGAAGCCCTCGACCGCACCGGCGGGCGCACCCAGTGTCATGTCTCCTCGCCTGGCCGCAGCCCCGAGAGGATGTCGCCGAGGCCAGGCGGGCAGTGGCACGCAGCCTTCTTGGGAGGCCGTCGAGCGCGAGGCTGGTGTCTGGCGGCCTTGACTCTGCCCTGTGCGGACCTACAGGCGCCGAGATCAAGTACCTGCGGGCGCGGCAGGTACACCGGCTGAGGTCGCCTCTTCGAGTGAAAAAGGCAGCACCGGCCGCCAGCCGGTGAAGGACATCGGCCCTACTGATCCAGTCCGTCATCGACATCGGCCACCACGCAATGTCCCAGATCAGAGCACTGTCCGGCTCTGCGACTGAAGATAAGCTTCGCGGCCCAGCTGACGACGGTGCGCTACCTCGGGGTGTTCCTTGACGACCCGACCGACGTGCCGGTGGAGGTCGCGGAATACCTGGCCGAGCAGCTGGACATCGAGGACGCCTCGGTGTTGGAGGCGTACGGCGAGCGGGAGAACACCCGGCTCGACCACGTGCGCGAGCTGCAGCGGCTGCTGGAGTACCGGGAGTTCGCCGAGGTCGAGCCGGAGCTGCGGACGTGGGTGGACGCGCGGGCGTGGACGACCGGGGAGGGGCCGAAGGCGCTATTCGACGCGGCGGTGGGCTGGCTGCGCGAGCGGCGGGTGCTGTTGCCGGGGGTGACGACGCTGGAGGGCAGCCGGAATACGCCAGAAACGTGCCGTAGGGGTCAACCCCGACGGCGGGCGGCGGGGTCGCGCTCAGCGACGTGCCGGGCGACCGCGTCGACGCCGGGGCGAGCGTAGCGTTCCAGGGACCGTACGGAGGCGTGGCGGGAGCGGGCCAGCAGCATCGGCGTGGACGTGCCGTTCTCCGCGTCGTGCGTCAACGCACTGTGCCTGAGCCGGTGCAATGTCCATCCCGCCAGGTCCTCGACGTCCTCGGGCCGGGCAAGCGGGTTCGCCAGCAGCCGGGTGGACTCCTCGAAGATCTCCTCCCCCCGGCGGTAGGAGAGCCGGGCCCGGCTGGTCTCCTCGCACACGTCCAGCGTCGCGGTTCCGGCTGGGGCCTTGCGACCGGTCAGGAACAGGGGCCCGCAGGTGCGGCCGGCGATCAGGCGGGGCAGGAGCTGGGCGGTGCCGGACTGCCAGTGGATCCACTCGGTCGCGCCGCCCTTGGCGGTGATCTTGCCGCGCTTGTCCTGCGGGTACAGGTCTTCCACGTTCAGGCACAGGACCTCGTCGGCCCGTGCGGCGGACTCGTAGAGCATCTTCCAGAACGTCTTCTCACGCAATGAGACGTCCAGCCGCCACAGGGCAGCGATCTGATTCTCCGCCAGGGCCTTGGTGCGGTCCGGCGGCGCCGGCCGCCGCTCGATGCCGATCGTGGGATCGCCTTCGATCCAGCCCTGGCGCTGCCACCAGCCGATCGCCTTGCGCGCGATGGACAGTTCCCGGTTGACGGTGTCGGCGTCCATCTCGTCCGCCCGCGCCGCCGCCAGTTCGGCCAGCACCTCCGGCAGCGCCGGGTCGTCGATCGCCGCGACGAGGAAGACGGGCGGCTTCGCGCCCCGGCGGGCGGGTCCGGTCGGCGCGGGTTCGCCGGTGAGCATCCACCCCCACGTCGTCAGCGAGATCCGGTAGATCCGCGCGGAGGACTTGGCGATGCCCGCGCCGGTGAGATACCGCTCGACCGTCGCGGTGTACGACGCCGCCGGGGCGGACAGCGGCATCACTCGGGCGCGCGGCAACCGAAGCACGCCCCCGGCCCCGAGTTTGGTCACTGGTTCGATCGTCACGCCCGCCCCGCCCCACTCAGCGCTGCCGCAGTAAATGCGTACACCTCACCCCGGTGGCCGGAACACCCCGCCGCAGGTCGTGGTGATCACGGTAGGGGCTCTGCCGCAGTAAATCCGGTGTTTACTGCGGCACCACCCTGACGAGCCAACAGGTGCGGGAGGTCCGGTAAGCAGAACCGCCGCTCATGCGTTCCCTGCACGGTGTCATACCGTCACGACGCCCTGTGTGCTCCCATGAATGGTTGGCGTGGCGTTGGCGACACGGGATTCATCCTGGAACGCTCGCCGCCTTCGAAGCGCCACCGGCCCGCTGTGTCGTCAACGTTCACCACGCTCAGCTGACCCACTGTCGGATTCGATGAGATGCGGCATCCCCGATATCAGTACCGTCCGCGCCTCCGCCTATTCCAACAGGTTCGCCTTTCTCATCTTGTCAAGAAGTGCGTTGAAATCATCCTTCAGCTGGTCAATGCTAGTCGCATTCGACTTCGTCTGTTTTTCCGCGCGCTGTGGAAGCGGTACAATGCACCATTTGTTTTCATCCAAGTCATAGAGTGTCATCCACTCTAGGTGATTGTCGTCAGTCAACGCTTCAACATGCTGGGGCACGTCCCGGTTCCAGGACGGCGGCTGACTTGGACCGGAGACCTTGTTGTGCGGGTCCAACGGGTCATCGGGTTTGTACGCGTGCAGCAGATACACGAAGCCATTGACGGGCGTCGGCTTGACGATATCTCCAATCTGATAGTGCGTCCCGCTAGCCCAGGAAGAAGCCGCTGCCCCCCTTCCACACGCAGCCTTTACCGTCCACCCAATCTCGTCTGGGTCCGTTTGACCTCTGACGGCGTTGACAAGCAGATCACCCGGACGGTAGAAGTTGCAGCTACCCACACGGGTATTGTAGGGATTTCCGCCAGTCACAACACAGATTCGCCGCTCGCCGTAGACGTAGTTTCCAATCCAGGCTTCCGGAAGCATCAGCGCGCCGGGAAACGGACCGTTTTCATACGCGGTTTGATAGTACGTCGGAGGGAAAGACACCCCACTAATAAGGGACACTGCAACCCTGCCCTTGATAGCCGCGGGCGCTGTCTGGACTTGGGTGCGGAAGAGGGAGTCCCCCGCGAGTTGCAACTTGCCGTCCACCGTCACGATCTGAAAATCATGAATGATCGTGGGATCCTCACCATAGCTGCCGAGGGTGTTGGACGTTGTGACCTGAGGCTCATTTTTTCTCACACATTTCCACACCAAACCATCGAGCTCTTTCAGCTCTGCACCGACCACCGGCGGGAAGTCAGGCATGCCCTTCTTTTCGGGAGGTAGGCCGTTCACTCCACGAGTATGCCCGGCGCGAATTGCTCGATATACGTATCCGTTCCCGGGTCCCTTCTGGGGCGTCTGCTCCTCGCCTTCCTCGATATCGACCCCCGCATCGGCGATCCAATACTTGTGCACTTTGGAATAGTCATTTACCACGCGGAGTGCAGAAGGTCCCTTGCCGAGAGAATTGAAGCCCCAAAACACCGAGTCGGAGGTAGTGTCTATATCGCCTCCAATGACAGCGGTATTCCTACTCTTGAATACCGATGGTGCATCGGCTTCGGCGTAGCAGCCGACGTACACGGAGGGCCTCGATTTGCCGTCACAGCTATAGTTTCGGCGTCGGTTTGCTGCAGTGTGACACGAAACGAAGGTGGAGCCAAATCGCGAATTGTCGCAAATTCCATCACGCCCATTTGATGTGGCATCGACGTTCATAACTAGTATGGTACTGGCGTTGTCGTTGCCCAGGCTGCCGATGTCGAGCCCATTTTGGCCATTGCTGGTAAGGCGGCAATCACGTATCTGCACGCCGCTGGCGTTAACCACCGGTGCGACCTCGCTTGAGGATATCTCTATCCCGTTACGCCTGAAACTGACAACGCTCATTCTCTCAATGCATGCGCCGGTCGCCATAACCCGTATACCATCCATCTGCGGAGCCTGGAAGGTGGCGGCAGGCGTCCCTTGAGCGGGGATCGAATGGAGGGCGAGCTGACGAAGCACAGCATAGTCCGCACGGCCGCGAGGGGGCGTCATGGCCAATCCGGTTGCATAGCCCACCAGGGCAATTGCGCAATAAACGGTCTCCCCGCCGACTGCACCTATTTTGAGCTTGAAATTTCCGGTGACATCTGCGAGTATGCGACTGGTTTCGTCATGATAGGCAAGGCCGGCCCCCTCCAGAATGCAACCGTTTGAGATAACGAGAGGCTTCTTAATGCGGTATTCTCCCGGCGGGAGGTAGACGACACTGCCGTCAGTAGTGCCGAGTCGCATCGCGCAGTCCAGGGCGCTTTGGATCGCGTCCGCGTCGTCGGCGTTTTCGTCGGTTTTGCCGTTTCCCACTGCTCCGAAGTCGAGCACGCTCAGGCGCGTGTCGCGGCGGGGGCGGATTGTCACCGTGCCTGAAGCATCGCAGTCGCCGATCCAGTTCGGAGCGCTCACGCATTCCTTACTTGTAGCGCGGACGAGCTGTCCCGAACTGTCGACGCCAACCGCGCCGGACTTACCACCGTCGGAGCCCAGGCTGCGAAGGGTGAAAACACCACTTATTTGAACTTTGACGTTGTGTGGGGGATCCACCGTTTCCAGCGCGACCCCGAAGAACGGACTGGTATGCAACTTCTCCGTCTCGATAGCAGGGGTGACGGTGCCTGATCCTGTGGTGCGGACCGCCTGGCCGGCTGTGATGCGCTGTGCGGCTTTCATGTTTTCGATGTCCATCGGAACGTCCCTGCCGTCGAGGCTTCGTCGGTCGGACGGGTCGGCGTGAGCGCGGCCGAAGCGCGCGAGCACCCGACCTCGGGGGCGAAGGTCGGTATCCTTCGGCGGTGCACGCAACACAACACCGTTTGGGGGCCTCTTGCACTATTCGCCCTTTCCACGCTAGGCGTGATCACCAGCCTGCGCACTTCGCCAAGGCTCGATGGCCGTCCCGACCGCGATCATGTTGATCAGGGCCGAGTGCATCCACGGCCGGGAGTTCGCCGCCAAGGGCCGGCTCCAACTCCCTGGCCAGTACCACACCGCAGCAGTTGGGAGCACGATGCCGACGTCGGCGACGTGAGCGTCTTCCTCGGGATGGCCGTCCGCAAGACCGCTCACCAATGGCCACGGACTCATCCCGGCCGGCAATAAGGTCTTCGACAAGCAGCTGCCCAACAGTGAGCCGAAGCTGCGGGCCGTCTTCGACAAGGTGGTTGCAGAGCGCGCCATTGGAGCTCGGGTGCCCTTTCGGCTGTACTGGCGCAGTTCATGGCATGGACCACACCGTCAAGCGGCCATCCGCAGCCGCCCTACCGCTTCGTTCTCGGGCGGCTCCATGTCCAGGTGCCAGGTACCGAAGCGGCGGGTCTTGCTGGTGATGTACGGGGTGACGGTGGCCAGGTCCACCGGGTCCACCTCCCACCCCTCGTCGATGAGGTCATTGGCCACCTTCGTAATGTCCACCGCGGTATGAAAAATGAGGCAGTTCGCCAGCAGCTCGTTGAACTTGATGCTCTTCTCCTGGTGGTCCGGGTCGTTGTCCTGGAGCACGTCGGAGGCGAACATCAGCCAGTTGCTGAACTTGTGGAACGCCTCGAATTTGTTCGTCATCGCCTGGATCGACTCGCGCAGCTCGGGTTCCGACAAGAACCTGAGGAGCACGATCGTCCTCATGACCCGGCCGAGTTCGCGGTACGCCTGGTAGATGCGGTTGCGCCTGGACTCGTTGCCCAGCCTGCGCAGCAGCGCGGCCGAGGACAGCCGCCCCTCGCGGATCGACAGCACCACGCGCATGAGGTCCTGCCAGTGGTTCTCGATCAGCCGCCAGTTGATGACGTCCTTCTCCGGGTCGCCGAACAGCGGGTCGATGTGCTGGTACTTCATCGTGGCGCTGGGCCGGTAGAAAGTCAGGTCCTTCCAGTTGCGGATGCGCGGCAGCAGCTCCACCCCGAGCATGTGCGCGAGCCCGAAGACAGGCAGCGACTGGCCTTGCGTGTCTCCGTGGACGATGTCCACGGTCACCTCGGACTGGTTCTTCAACAGGCCCTCGAACAGATACACCGCTTCCCACACGCCACACGGGATGAAGTGGCTGAAGAGCGCGATATAGGTATCGGACACGTGCCTCATCGAGATGCCACCAAATCCCCCATACCGGATGTGGGACTCGGCCAGCATGTTGTTCTCCCAGGTGTCGTACTGGGAGCCGTCGATCCCGGCCTTGCCGACATCGCCCCACACGTGCGCCAGGTCGAGCTGAATGAACATGTCGATCACGTCCGCCGAGGCGGCGTTCAGCTTTTCCGCGGTGATGTGCTGATTGCCCGCCAGTGACAGCTCGTGCACCGAGACCTTCTGCCGCATGTGCCGGGCGACCTGCGCGGGCCCCGCGTTCGTCCCGTAGCAGAAGACCGTCAGGACATAGCGGGCGAGTTTGTCGCGGATCTTCGGATCGCTTCCGGAGGCCGGGCCGAAGTGCCGCCACCACCGGATCCAGTACGCAGTGCGGGCGAGCACGTCCAGCAGGCTCCACTCCGGCAGCCGGCGCAGGATCTCCGCCTCCAGGTCCTGCGCGGACTTACGGCGGTCCTTGCCCTTGCGCGGGGTGAGCACGATCTTCCCCGACGCGGTGTCGATGGTCAGGTCCGCGTTGTCCGGGTACCCGGCGTCCACCTTCGCGGCCGTGGCGGTGAGCTTCTGCTTCAGCGCCGCGGTGAACGCCGGGGCGGTGGCGGGCAGCCCAGCCTGCTCGCAGTAGTCGGCAACCAGCGGCTCGCACGCCTGCCAGGACAGCAGCTGATCGTGCAGGTCGGCGTACGACTCCGAGCCGATGACCGCCACGTCTCCGGTCCGCAGCTCCTGGGTGAGGTAGAAGAGCGTGCACACCTCGAAGTGCCGCCGGTTGATCTTCCCCGGCTTGTGCTTGTCGAACAGAATGCGCTGCCACATCTGCGAGGCGAAGTCGGCCGAGACCGTCTTCGTCTTCTCGGCGCCGTCCTCCTGGGCGACTGTGTAGGTCACCGGCACCCACTGGCTGCCGCGGTGCCGCATGGCCTGGCAGAACCCCACCGCCTGGAGCACCGTGTCGTCGGTGGAGGTGGCAACCATCGACAAGGTCTCGGTCAGGTCGAGCAGAACCTTACGGTGGCTGCGGAAGTGCCGCCGCATCAGCGGCGCGTAGTTGTCGCCGTGGTGGGCGGAGACCAGTTCGTGGTCCTCCGAGAGCTTGGCCAGCCCGCCGGCCTTTTCCAGCCGCTCCAGCACCGCCTTGCCGCACTCGGCGTGCACCGCGTTCTGCTTGCGGACACTGGTGGGGACGGTGACCGACTCCCCGTCGAAGCCGACCGCGTCCCTGGCCGCCTCCAGCACCTCGCCCAGCACCGCGATCAGCCGCTCGGACTCCGCCCGGTGCCGCTCACGGATCCTCTCCAGATCCTCCTTTGCCTTCTTCGTGATCGACCCCATGCGCTTGCACAGCATCGTCACCAGCTCGTCCCGGGCCCGCACCTTCGCCATGTGCAACAGACTCGCCAGCAGCGCACACCGCTTCACCATGCCGACCTTGGACATCTCGGCGGCGTCCAGCACCTTCGCCTGCCCAGCGAAGTGCTCCACCTTCCCCGGCGGAACCCCCTGAAGCCATGTCGCCGTCGCACCCATCGCTTCCAGCCTGTCCAGGTGGGCAAGGTGCTCGCGCAGGTGGGAGACCGTCGGCGCCTTCGCCGGGCGCTTCAGCTCGTCGAACCTGCTGCGACCGCCCGCAGGCACCCGCAGCAGTCCCAGCAACCGGGCGCGGTCGACCTCGTCCATCCGCGACACGATCGCTGCGAAGAAGTCCTCGTTCGCCTCGGTCCTGATCGCCGAGGCCATCTCGTCCAGCGTGCTGTAGCCGGGCAGCTCCATCCTCGCCTTGACCAGCTTCTCCAGCGCCACGTTGATCAGGTCGGCCGGGTTGTCCTTGGTCTGCACGGCCTCCCTAATCGCCACTGCAGCGACCTCCCGGGCCTTCTCCATGTCGTAGACCACGCCGATCCGTTCACGGATGAAGTCCCGCTGCCGCGCAGCCGTACGCACCGAGTCGTGCCGCGGTGACACGCTCTCGTCCTGCTCCAGCAGACCGCGCACATGCCCGACCACCAACTCCGGCACCTCGCCCAGATCCGGGAAGTAGCCCAGCTTCTGGTAGCTCTTCAGCAGCACTACCAGCGCCAGCAGATGCTCCGGCGAGCGCGCCTTGCCTCGCGCCCACGCCACCTCGGCCGTGCCGGGGGTGAACGCCTCGTGCAACTCGCGAGAGGAGATCGTGCGCTTGAACCGCGGATACGCGGTACGTTCCACCGAAGCCATGCGCCGCATGATCCCGGCCGCTCACTCATACGAAGCACACGCAGCCGAGTCGATCACAGACACCTCAAGCACATGACCAGGGAAGAAGCCCCAGCCACCCCGCCGCGAATCATCGGAAGAACCCACGAACGGGTGATCCGCCGGTGGGCCAGCGAGCTTCAGATCACCACCGCAGACGGCCTACGGCACGTTTCCGGCGTATTCCGGCTGGCCTCCAAGGAGGCCGCCCCATGATCCCGGGCCCGCACCGGACGAAGGGCGGCGCCCCGCAGCTCGGCGCCGAGGAACCCGGGATCCCCGGGCCGTTCGGAACCCGGCCCGACCAGGACGACCCGGAGGCGGAAGAGATCGAGGCTGACACTGGGCTGTGGTGCTGACCTGCCCGGTCAGTGGGGGGTCTTCAATGGAGTTGTGAAGCCTTCGCCTGGTGGGTTGTTTGCCTCGACAGTGCCGTACTACGCGAGGTTCCGGCCCGCGTACGATCCCCGCCTGTTCGCCCTGCTCAGCCGGCGTTTCTCTCTGGACGGCTCCCAGCGTGTGCTGGACCTGGGGGCGGGCAGCGGGGCTCTCACGCTGCCGCTGGCTCCCCTCCTGCGCGAGGTGATCGCCGTCGATCCGGAGCCTGCCATGCTCACCGAGGGCCGCCGGCTCGCCACCCGGGCGGGGGTGACCGGAATCGACTGGCGACTCGGAAGCTCCGACACACTGCTCGCGATGGACGTGGGACCGGTGCTGCTAACGGTGATGGGAGCCTCGTTCCACTGGACGGACCGGGAACGGCTGCTACGCGACCTGGACACCCTGATCGAGCCCGGAGGTGCGGTGGTGCTGGCGACCTGCGGCGCCCAGCACGACGACCTCGAACCGCCGCACTGGCTGCCCGTGGTCGAGGAGGTTCGCCGTCGCCATCTGGACCCGGAACGCCTGCGGGAATCCCGGCCGGCCGGGTACCCCGACGTGCGTCACCAGGAGGTCCTGCTCCGCTCGCCGTTCTCCCGGATCGAGGAGGTCCACTGGGACCGGACGGTCAGCCGCAGCGTGGACGAGATCGTTGGTCTTCAGCTCTCCTACAGCTTCACCAGCCCGGCCGCACTCGGCCCCGACCGGGCGGCCTTCGAGGATGACCTCCGCCAGGCCCTGAACACCTTCGCTCCCAACGGCGGACCACTTGACGAGCGTGTCCGCACAGAGGCTGTCATCGCCGCCCGTCCTATGGCCTCAGACTGATCCATCCAGCTCAGATCCTCATCAGCAGCGCGGAGGCGACGTTCAACAGGTCCTCGTCGCTGTAGTCCTGCATCCGCCAGCCGAGATCGCCCACCCGCTCGACCAGCAGCCGCAGGCCGCCCGCGGCGGCCATGGCCTGGCGGGCGAGGGCGGCGAGCTCCGCGTTCCGGTCCCCGGCCATACCCCAGCCTGCTCCCGCTCCCGCTGGCACGCCCCCGGAAATCAAGATCATTCCTTAGCGCTAACCGCTGTACCGCTGCTACTCACGACCGTGCCCTACCGGCGCATCGCCCCCTACAGCGCCGCCGCCGCCGGACTGTGGGCCGCCGCCGAAGCCGGCGCCGGATACGCCGCCGCGACCTCCCTCCAGCGCCTTCTCACCCTCGGCGGGCCCGTCCTCGCCGCCGTCGCACTCGCGGTCATCGCGGGCGTGGTCCTGTGGCTGAGGAAGCGCAGGTAGCCGCCCGGTCCCAGCCCGAATGGTGCCGTCCTGCCCGGGACGCCCGGCACGGCATCACTCTGCGGCCCTGATGTCGGTCGGCCAACCGAGGCCGGCAGCGGGGCGGACCGTCAAGAAGCCTCAGCCTGGTCCTGTGGGTCGAACTTGGTGAAGTCGACGTCCAGGTGCTGCTCGTACGCCTCCGGAGCCAGGTAAAGCTCGTGGGTGGAGTACTCGCCGAACCGCCGACACCCTCGGGGCCGACGGGCCGAAGCGTCTGGAACTCCTGCACCAGGTGGACAACTCCGCCTCGTGCCGGGTTGCGCAGAAGAGCCGGTACGAGTTCGACAGCGTCCTGCCCGCGGCGCCGCCGTCCTTCCCTCTCGACGGCCATCTGGACATACGGTGCTGGGATGCCTGGGATCCACTTCAGGCGCGTTCCGCTGTCACTCCCGGCTTCCGATTGCGGCCACACCGAAGGTGAGCGCGCCCGTCAGTAGCGCACAGGCGAGTGCGAAGGCCGCCCACTGTCCGATGGATTCGACCTGGTCGCCGAGCCCGAGCAGCTGCCAGGCGGTGTCCCGCAGCGCCAACGAGACCGGCAGTGTCAACGCGCCTGCGGTGGTCGCAGTCCGGGCGGCCCGTCGCGTCCCCGATGCGGGAGGGGACGCGGCGAACCGCAGGACGCTGTTGCAGATCATCACGAAGGCGAAGGTTCCGCCCGCGAAGACCGCGGCCTCCACGGTGAAGAGCAGTACCCCGGGCCAGCCCTCGCCGGAGGCCAGTCCCGTGGCGACCAGCAGGCCGGCGGTGAGGGCGGCCGCGGCGGCGAGCGGGGCGAAGCGCCGACGCACGAAGCCGAGCACCGTGCCGCGGCCGATCAGCGCGGCGAGTGCGCGCCCCGCGCGGGAGCGGGGGCCGGCGAGCAGGTTCGCGAGGGGCGCGAGGTCGTCCAGCCAGTCCCCGCCCGCACCGTCGGCCGCGTCGTCGGCCCCGCGCACCGGTTTCGGCAGCCGTCGGATCGCCCGGAGGTGCAGCAGCAGGCTCCCGGCCGTCATCCCGGTGAGCGGCAGCAGGGACGCGATCAGCCAGGGGGTGCCACCGTCCCAGGAAGCGCGGTCCGCCCGCGCGGCCACCGCCGCCCAGTCGGTGGCGAGCGTGGCGGCGACGAGCAGCGTGCAGACCAGCGCGGCCCGAAGTACCTGCTCGACCCGGTAGCGCGGAAGCGGCCGGTCGCGCCGGCACAGCAGCACCCGGACCGCACCGAGCGCGCTGAGCAGGGGGACGAAGAACATGGTGAAGGTCACCACCGCGTCGTACGGATCGCCCTGCCAGGGGCTGCCCGCCCGCACCGAGCGGACCTGCGTCGTCAGGTAGGCGAACAGGGTGAAGGCGGCGGCGCCGGCGGCGGATGCCGACAGCGCCGCGGCCGCGGTGGGCCGAGCGGGGTGTCCGACGTCCAGCTGATCGATCGTCACGTCGTTGCGCATGACGGCGATAGTACACATCGCGTAGTACGTGGCGCGTAGTTCGTGGCACGTAGTATGGTGCTCCGTCAGATCGGAAGGAACGACACATGCAAGCCAACGACGCCCAGACGCTGGTGCTCTGCGCGCTGGCCGACGGGCCGATGCACGGATACGCCATCAACACGGCGATCGAGGAGCTGACCGGGGAGCGGCTGGGCCCCGGCAGCCTGTACGGGGCGCTGGCCAGGCTGGAGACGAAGCGGCTGATCGAGCCGCTCGACGGGCAGGGCCGCCAGCGCCCGGTCCAGCTGACGCCCCTCGGCCGCGAGATCCTGGAACGAGAACTGCGCGCCATGGCCCGCGTTGCGAACGCGGGACTGCGGCGCCTGGGGGTGAACCCGGCGTGAGCATCGTCGCCCGGAGCCTGGTCAGGCTCTACCCGGACGCCTTCCGCGAGCGCTGGGGCTCGATGGTGGAGGACGAGGCCCGCGGCGCGGGCTGGAAGTCGTGGCCCAACCTGGTCGCGGGCATCGTGGACATGTGGCTGCACCCCGCCCACTGGCCCGCCGACTCCCCGGCGCAGCGCCAGCGGCGGGTGGCCACCATGGGGATCACGGTCGCCCTCGCCGCCTGGTTCCTGAGCCATTTGGCCGCCGAACAAGCCGGCCCCCTGCCCGCCGACGGCGTGCGGAACGGAGTCATGCACGGCTGCACCACCCTGCTGCTGCTCGGCATCGCCCTCGTCGCACCCCGGCCCCGGCCCACGCCGAGCGCCGCGATCACACTGCTGGGGTGGGCGCTCCGCCGTCTCGCCGTACCGACGCTCCTCGGCACCACCGTGGTCGTCCTGGTGCACGGCGGCGTGGACGCGGACGCCTCGCCGCCCACCCTGCGCACCGCCGTGCTCGCCGCCTGGTGGATCTCCCTCGGCCTCGGCGCGATCCAGATCCCCCGCATCTTCACCGGCGTCGGCGCGGACGCCGTCGTGCCACCCGGCACCGGCCGCCTCCGGGTAGGCGTACGGACCCTCGCCGGTGCCAGCGCCACCGGCGGCGCGACCATCCTCGGACTCTCCATCGCCGCTGACGGATTCCACCCGCTCGGCGCCGGCATCGGCGTGGGCCTGCTCCTGCTGACGGCGGTGTGCGCGGGCACCCTGAGCGACCTGCGCGACCTGCCATCGGCGTCGTAAGCCGCACGACGCCCCCTGATTTGGGTCCGCCTGAACCGGCGGGCCGCTCCCATCCCACTTGGACGGTGCTCATGCCCGACCTGCTCCGCTCCCTCTACACCCGCCGCCTGCGCCGCGAGGTCATGGCGGGCCCACTGCCCCGACACGTCGGGCTGATCATGGACGGCAACCGCCGCTGGGCCCGACAGATGGGCATGGCCAACCCGAGCCTCGGCCACAAGGTGGGCGCCGAACACGTCGAGGAGGTGCTCTCCTGGTGCGAGGCCCTGGGGATCAAGCACATCACCGTCTTCGTCTGCTCGACCGAGAACCTCCAACGCCGCGGCGACGCCGAAGTCACCTACCTGATGCGGCTGATCGAGCAGGTGGTCGCCGACCGCCTCACCCGCCCGGACGCCCGCTGGCAGGTCCACCTCGCCGGAATGACCGACGCCCTGCCCGACAGCACCGCCCGCGCCCTCAAGGAGGCGGTCGAGGCCACCCGAACCTGCACCACCGGCGCCCACGTCACTCTGGCCGTCGGCTACGGCGGCCGCCAGGAGGTCATCGACGCCATGCGCGACCTGATGTACGCGCGGGCCGAAGCCGGCGCGTCACTGACCGAGGTTGCTGACACCCTGACCGTCGACGACATCGCCCCGCACCTGTACACCGCCGGCCAGCCCGATCCCGACCTGGTCATCCGCACCAGCGGAGAGCAACGGCTCTCCAACTTCCTGCTCTGGCAGAGCGCCTACTCGGAGCTGTACTTCTGCGAGGCCTACTGGCCCGCGTTCCGCGAGGTCGACTTCCTGCGCGCCGTCCGCAGCTTCGCCGCAAGGCAGCGGCGCTACGGCAGCTGAACCGACCCGGAGACCCTCCGACAACTCGTCACATCCACCCCGGAGGGACGATGGCCGACCTCTCCGGCAATACCGACGCAGGTCAACGACGTCATGCGACCTGATTCCGCCGGGGCCGTGGGGTGAGCGCGGACGGGCCCGGGGCTCGCGGATTGCGGTCGCTCACCCCGCTCCGGCGCATGCCTCCGCCTCTGCCAGGTACCGCGCCACCGGGCCCAGGGTCAGCATTCCGCTGGCGGCGCCGGCGTGTTCTGCACAGGCATCACGCAGGGCAGCCGCAGCGTGCGCGGCGATTCCCCGCTCGCCGAGGCGCACGGCGGCGTGGGCGGTCAGGCACCACATGGCCTCCTGCATGTGGTCACGCGGTGGCTCGGGCACCGCAGCGAGGGCGGTACGAGCCTGCTCGCCCCGGTCCTGGGCGAGCAGCACGAGGGGTCGCGTCCAGGGCCTGTACGGGCCCCAGTCGAGGTGCGGGTCGGTGGGCGCGGGCCGGCTGTGCAGCAGGCGCAGTCCCAGTAGGGCGAGCGGGAACAGGCCGCAGTGCAGCCCCGGCATTCCGGCCGTCCGGAGGGCGTCCTCGGCGGCGCGGTAGTGCGCTGCTGCCGTGGCGGCGGTCGGTCCGCCGGGTTCGGCGCTGCGGGCGGCCGTGGCCCGGGCCCTGAACCACCCGGTGAGGACGGGGACGAGGGGCGCCTCGGTGGTGGCGGCGAGCTGGTCGGCCGCGTTGGCGTGCGCGGTCGCGGCGTCGAGGTCGCCGAGGGCCGAGGCGGATTGCAGGCGGACGAGTCGGCCGAGCACGGCGAAGTTCGGCAGCTCGTGCCGGGTGGCCAAGTCGAGGATCTCGGCGCCGGTCCTGTCCCGTGCGGCCGCGAGCCCGGGGCTGCTGAAGGACTGCAGGAACACCCCGTTGAGGGCGAAGGCCAGCAGGGCGGGATCGGACAGGTGCCGTGCCAGCTCCTCGGCCTGACGCGCCGCCTGCTGCGCGTGCTTGAGCTCGGTCCCGGACAGATCGGCGCTGCGGCTCTCGACGGCGACCGTGGCCAGGAGGCGGGCGCGCAGGTCGGCGGGGCCGTCTGGGCCCAGCCCTGTGAGCGTGCGCTCGGCAGCCGCGACGACGGCGCGGGACTGCTCGGGGTCGTCGGCCCGGCTCCAGATGGCGGGCACGTCGTAGGCGCCGATGATCCGGGCGGTCAGGGAGAGGTCTCCCGTGCGTTCCGCCGCCTGGATGGCGGCGAGGCGGTCGCGCCGCGAGCGCACGAGGGCGTCGCCACCCGCCAGTGCGAGGGTGCGGGCCAGATCCACGGTGGTGCGCGGGCCGAGCCGGACACCAGGGCCGGTCCACGCCGTACGTGTTCCTTCGGGGGACGCGGACCCGTTGAGGATGTCCGTCTCCAGGCGCTGAAGGTCGCCACCGGGGTCGAGTCCGAGTTGGTCAACGAGCATCGCGCGGGCACGGCGGAGGGTGGCCAGCGCGTCGGCCCGGCGGCCCGCGCGGTACAGCGCGCGGGCAAGCAGCTCCCAGGCCGGCTCGCGCCACGGGTGTTCGGCGACATGGGCACCCAGTTCGGCGACGAGATCGGCCCCTTCCCCGGAGTCGAGGAGGATCCGGGCGCGCAGTTCCACCCCCTCCAACCTCAATTCCTCCAGCCGGTTCCGCTCGCGCTGCGCCCATGCGGAGCCGGTCACATCGGCGTAGGCGGGTCCTCGCCAGGCCGCGAGTGCCGCGCCGAGGTCGATCACCGCGGCGGGGTTGCGGCGGGCTCGGGTCAGGGTGTCCTGGAACCGATGGACGTCCACGTCCTCGCGCGGCAGGCGCAGCGCGTAGCCGGGACCTTCGGTGACGATGATGCGCGGCGGATTGCGGGGCGGTCGGTCGGGTTCGAGGGCGCGGCGCAGCGCGGCGACGAAGGTACGCAAAGCGCCGACGGCGCGGGCAGGCGGATCGGTCCACAGGTCATTGACAAGGGTGTCGGTGGTGACCATCCGTCCCTCGGCGGCGACGAGCCGGGCGAGTACCTCACGATGGCGGGGTCCGCCCAGGTCAACCGGGCTGCCGTCGTCGTGGAGGGCCCGCACCACACCGAGCACGTCGATTCGCATGCCCTCATCCTCCGTGCCAGGGGTCGGCTGCGCCCAACCGCACTGATCGGTTGCTGATCGCCGTCGCCCAAGCTGATGATCCGGTCAAGTCCCCGACCCGAAAGGGTGGTCCTTCATGACGCTCACCATTCCCGGCTTCGATCACGTCCGCCTGCCCGGTGCGGACGGTGTGGAGCTGGCTGCAGCTGTCGGCGGCAGCGGAAGCCCGGTCGTGCTGTTGCACGGTTTTCCCCAGACCCACCTGATGTGGCGACACGTCGCCGCGCGGCTCGCCGACGAGCACACGGTGATCTGTCCTGACCTGCGGGGCTACGGCGCCAGCGACAAGCCGGCGGCCACCGACGCCGATGTGTACGCCAAGCGCACCATGGCCGCCGACGTCGTGTCCCTGGCGGCGGCGCTCGGCCACGAGCGCTTTGCCCTCGTCGGCCACGACCGAGGCGCCCTGGTCGCCTTCCGGGCGGGGTTGGACCACCCTGAGACCATCACGCACCTGGGCATCCTCGACGTCGTGCCGACGCTCGACATGTGGAACGTCCTGCATGGCGTCTCGGCGGCGGTCGGCTACCACCTCTTCCTGATGGCGCAGCCGCCGGGCCTGCCGGAGACGATGATCGCAGGCAGCGCGGACGTGTTCTTCGGCTCGTTCCTCGACGCCTGGGCCAACGACCCGACCACCATGCCCGAGGACGTACGTGCCGAATACCTGCGCGCGAGCGCCGCGGCAGTGACGTCGATCGTCGCGGACTACCGGGCCTCGGCGGACATCGACGTCACGCACGACCAAGCGGACCTGGACGCCGGGTCGCAGCTGGCCATGCCCGTGACAGTCGTCCAGCAGGACTGGGGCGCGCGGCTCGGCTACGACGCTGCCGGGGTGTGGAAGGCGTGGGCGCCGGACCTGGACCACCGGCTGACCCGCGCCGGGCACTTCATGGCCGAAGAGGCACCCGACGAGATCGCGGCTGCGATCCGGGACCTGCTGGCCCGCTGAGCCCCCTGCTCTCGACTCGTCGGCTGGGCCACGGTCGGTCGGCGAACGCCAGGTTTTCGGCGATCAGCCTTCTTTTCTTGCACTGGGTACCCAGCCGGTGCCGCCCGCCCTACCCGGGGTGCAACGAACGGCCCAACGTCTTTGGGTGCGCCGGCGGTCAGTCCTCTTCCTCGTCGTCCTCAGCCGCGGGGTCGCGGAAGGGGCGCAGGCCCTGGCCGGGGCCGCTGGCCGTGATGTTGAACAGGTAGCGGCCCAGGAAGTTGATGTGCCGGTCCTTGAGCGGGGAGAGGCGGGCGGCGTCCTCGTCCTTGATGTCGTGGCCCTCGGCGCGGAGCCGGGCCACGGCGGCATCCAGGTAGCGGGTGTTCCACAGCACCACCGCATTGAGGACCGGACCCAGGGCGGCCAGCTGGTCCTCCTGGCCCTCGCGGTACGCCTGGCGGATCTGGCCGCGGCCGCCGTGGCAGATCGCGCGGGCGAGCCGGTGGCGTGACTCCTGGACGGTGAGCTGCCGGTTCATCAGCCGCCGGTAGGTGTCGTCCACCGGGTCGACCAGGGCGAGCAGGTGCATGGTCTTGTCGATCCGCCCGTACTCGGCGAACGCGGCCCCCAGCGGGGTCGGGTGGCCCTCGCGGCCGAACATCCGCAGCAGGTCGTAGGCGCGGACCTGGTTGGTGATGAGCGCCCCGGCCACGCGGAGCATGTCCGGCCAGTGTCTGGCGATCTTCTTCAGGTTGACCTTGTTGCAGGCCAAGTCGTCCAGCGGCCCGTACCCGGCGGCCGGCTCACCGCCGTTGTCGGGCAGGTCGGCCCGCCAGAACCGCTGGTCGGCAAGGTCGCGGAAGCGCGGAGCGAAGCGGAAGCCGAGCATCTTGTACAGGGCGAACGCCATGTCCGAGTACGAGGCGTTGTCGGTCGCGACCATCTCCGGCCTCACCCCGCCGTCGAGGTTCAGCAGGGTGTCCAGCGTGTACAGGCTGTCGCGCGGCGTGCCGCGCACCACCATCGCGCCGATCCCCGCCACCTGGTCGTGAACTGCATTGAGCCAGGTCACGCCCCGTTTGTAGCCGTAATACTTGGGCGAGGGACCGGTGTTGATGCTCTTGACCGGGACGACGAAGCGCAGCCCGTCGACGGAGGCGAGCAGCCCGCCGCCCCACATCTGGGCCAACTCGATACGGGACTGGGCAGTGATGAGCGCGGCGTTCGCCGCGGCGATGGTGTCGGCGCGCACGTAGTTCTGGTCGACGTGGGACAGGCGCGAGCGGCTCAGCGCCTTGTTCTCCGTGTCGATGACCGGGGTCAGGCCGATGTTGCAGCTCTGGGATACCAGCAGCGCGACCGGGGAGACGAGCAGGCCCTCCATGCGGGTGCGCCGCTCGGAGACGTGGCCGAAGGCGTCGAGGAACCCGGTCCAGGAATGGACCTCGAACAGCAGGTCCGGCAGCTCGATCCGGGGGAGCATCGCCTCCGTGATGTTCTTCAGCCAGGTCAGCGACTCCGGCTCACCCACCGCACCCAGCTTGTCCACCGACAACTTGGCCCTGCCGCCGCCCTCGGGGACGACGACCTCCACCTTCGCGTCGTCACCGGCCTCTTGAAGCCGGTCGGCCATCTGCCGCCACGCGGCATCCAGACCCCGGACCAGCTGGTCCAGGTGCTCGGCGGCATCTTCGGACAGGGACAGGCCCGCCAGCACGTCCGCCTTCATCGCCTCCCACCGCGGCCCGTCCAACAGCCTCGCGCGCGGCTCCGCCCACCGGTTCGACGGCGAGGCGAACACGTCCCGCCGGTTCAGCGCGCGATGCAGCTGCTCCAGCACGCACACCACGTACGCGTCACGGTCAACCGCGCCCTGCGGGAGCTTCGAGTTGGAGAACACCGCCCGCTTCCACATCGCCGGCACGAGTTCGGCGTCGACCTCGCGGGGCAGCAGCGGCCGGTCCTTGACCCGCCGCCGCGACAGCGCGGGCAGCCGGCGCACCGCGGTGAGCACCCGCCGCCCGGCCGGGGCCGCGCCGAGCGCGTCCGACTCACCCAGCAGAGACAGGAACGACCGGACGGTGTTGTAGCGCAGGGCCAGCTTCTCCCGCATGGCCGCCTCGGCCGACCCGTCGTCCTCCGGCACCAGGGCCTCCACGGTCGCCACCGCCCCCGCGACCGCCGTACGCGGCACGGCCTCCTCGACCGCCGCCCACAACGCGCCGACGTCCAGGTCCGTATCGATGATCACCACCGTCACCACCCGGGAACCCGCCGTCCAGGAACCGGGACCGGCCGGCGCCGCCCGCGCCCTGCGCGCAGCACTGCCCGGCCAGAACGCCCTCAGCCCCGCCGAACAGCAACTCCTGACGGAATGGCTACGACGACTGTCCGCATAGCCGCCCGGTCACCGGGCCGGGAGGCCGCAGCGGCGACGCCCGTCATCCTCCGGTTCGCCCGGGCATGTGCCGAGGGCGGCGGACCGGGACCGCTGGTGGCAGCCCAGGAACCGGCGCCACGCGGTGCGGGCCGAGCCGGCCATCGCCGCGGACAGACCGGTGGGCGTGGCGCTCGGCAGCCGCCGGCCGCTGAAGGTGACGATCGCACTCGCGCTGACGAACGCCGGGAAGCCCCCGGGAGGGCATCACCCGGTACGCACTAGGATCTCCGAGCCGGTATCAAGGGGGGCAGCGTGGCCATCGCCATAGTCGACGCCGTCAGGCTCGCGAAGGAGAACCGCCGGAGGTACGAACGTCTGCTGGAGTGCAAGGAGGAGCTCGATCAGCGGGCCGCGGCCGAGAACGCCGCCCAGCAGAAGGCACGGCAGGCGCTCTACGACGAGGCCCTGGTCCCCTTCTGCGAGGCGTTCCGGCGTCTCGAGCGCGTCGATCCGGTCGAGCCGGCCTCGATCGAGATGCCGAACGTCGGCGACGTGGTTGGCATCGAGCTTCGACGGCTGCGCGAACGTGCCGTGGCGGCCGCGGCCGGCACGCTGGCGGGCAGCGCGCTCGTCGGGTCCGGTGCAGGGCTGGGCGCCTATCTCGCGGTGGGAGCTTTCGCCTCCGCCTCGACCGGCACGGCGATCTCGGGATTGTCCGGGGCGGCGGCCAGCAGTGCCACGCTCGCGTGGTTCGGCGGCGGGTCTCTGGCCGCGGGCGGTGGCGGGATGGCAGCCGGGACGACGGTGCTGTCCCTGATCGTCGCGGCTCCGGCCGTCCTCTCGCTGGCCGCCATCGGGGAGTGGCAGAGCCGCAGACTCAGGCGCGGCGAACAGGAGAAGGCACAGGCCCTGGAACGGGCCGAGACGGATATGAGCGAGGTGGAGGACGCCGCGTCCGCGGTCTACGAGCGCAGCAGGGACACCCGGCGCGTCCTGCGGGACCTCCGGTTCATGATCGTGGAACGGCTGCCGTCGTTCACCGCGCTGGTCGAAGCGTGTGACGACGTCGCCCGCTACGATTCCCGCCGGCACACGGAGGTGGCGACGATGGTGGATCTCGCCGGCCTCGCCGTCTTGGTCATGAGTTGCCCGATCACTGACGCGGACGGACGGATGACCGAGGAATCGGGACGGGTCGTCGCCGACGCCCGGGCCCGACTGCAGGCGATGGACACCAGGTCATGAGGTCCGTACCGGGCTGCTCCGTACCGGGCTCGTCCGGGCGCTCTGCGACCCCCTTGGCGCCGACCACGCCGCCTGGGCCGTTGCAGACACGGCCGTCGAGACACTGCGGACGCAGGAGACAGTGCGGGACGGCCGGCGGATCTCCCGGCAGCAAGGTCACCGAGTTCTCCTCGCGGGGACGTGATCAATAGGGTGTCTCAAGCCGCGGTGGTGGGCCGCGCGCACATTCGAACGCTCGGCGGAGCCTCTGCCCGAGTTCTCCGAGAGGCGCTGCTGATGCACCCGAGTGTTGCCCGACTGGCTGGGATTCTGCCGCAGCACCCCGGAGCCGGCGATCCCATCGACTGGGAGGAGGCGGCCCAAAGGTGGGGCACTCCGTTTCCGGCGGACTACCGCGACTTCGTCTCCGTCTACGGTGGTGGGTCGATCAATTGCTCGCTCTCCATAGGACTGCCGCTGGAGGTCGCCCGGGGTTCTCGCGGCCCCCTGCTCTTCGAGGAGTTGATCGAGTGCGGGTACGAGCTGCTCGATCTGGATCCCGCCGACGGCCCAGCCCTGGAGGGGAAGATCTCGTGGGCCGTGGATTGCAGCGCCAGCCAGGCGTTCTGGGACACCACGGATCCGGATCCCGACAGGTGGACCACCCTCGTACTCACCCGCGATGGTGACTGGGTCGAGTACGACTGCGGCATGGTCGATTTCCTCGTCGGGTTCCTGACCGGCGAGATCAGTCCTCAACCCATGGGCATGTTCTCCCCCGACCAGCCGGTCTTCCTGAACTGGCAGGAGGAACGACGCCTCGAGGAGGAGGGCATCGACCCCTGGCCCCACCTCTGACTGTCCGAGAGCCAGGGGTCTGGTCCAAGCTCTACGGTGTGCCACCTTCCTGCGACCGTTGATCTCTGCTCTTCCTGTCGGCTCCGGAGACCAGGGTGGTGTCGGTGTCAGCGGTCACGTAATTCCCCACGACCTTCATGATCAGCGTCACGTAATTCCCCACCTTCGTCGTCACTTTCCCCATGGGGACGGCGGTCGCGGACGGGCCGCCGGTACGTCCACTGGTACGCGGGCCGCTCGAAGAGCCGGCTTGCTGCCTCTCCCGAGGTGGATCGCAAGACGATCAGGAAGTACCTGACGCGGGGCGGAGGCGGCCGGGATCACCCCGGGTGGGCCGCCGATGAGCGAGGCGGACTTCTGATGCTTCGGACTTTTCGCAGCCGACATCCTCTGCGCGAAGTCGGGATCGTGGTTACGTTGATGGGGTCTGCTGTCAATCCGTCAGAGGTGGGCGATGAAACCGAAGGTCCTGGTCAACGAGGTGAAGGGGGAGGGACCGCCGGTCGTCCTGGTACCTGGCGGACTCACCGGATGGGTGTCGTGGGCACCCCTCGCCGATGCCCTGTCGGCGAGGCGGAGGACCGTCAGGGTGCAGCCGATCCACAACGAGCTCGGCTCGGCCGGCGAGCGCGGGGAGGCCGGGTACACCGCGGCGATCGAGCGTGAATCGCTGCTCATGACTGTGGACGCCCTTGGGGTCGAAACGGCGGACTTCACGGGATGGTCCGGCGGCGGACGAGCCCTCATCGAGTTCGCCTTGGCCAATCCGGAACGGGTGAGGACGCTGACGCTCGTGGAGCCTGCGGCGTACTGGATCCTCGACGGTCTCGGCGAGTCCGACCCCGAGGTCGCCCGATTGAACCAGTTCCTGCATGCGCTGGCCGGACAGGACGTGAGCGAGGATGACCTGGCCGAGTTCCTCGAACTCGCCGGACTCGCGCCGTCAAAGGACCAGGCCCGCGACCACCCTGCCTGGCCGCGCTGGATCCCGCACCGGATGGCCCTGTCCTGGAGCTCGGAGCAGGCCGACCGGCCCGACCGCGACGTCGCCGAACTCGCCGACATCCGATGCCCTGTCCTCCTGGTCCACGGCTCCGCGACCACCGACTGGCTCAAGCGGATCGTTGCCGTCCTCGACGAACGGCTGCCCGATACCCGGGTTCTCGAACTGACCGGCGACCACGCCTGCCACCTCGAGAACCCGGACGCATTCCTCGCTGCGTTGGAGCGACATCTGACTCGGTGAGCCGAGGTCGAACGCCGCACAGAGCCAAAGAAGACGACAAATGGTTGGCACGCGGCCCCGACCACTCAGTGGAAGTCAGGACGGGGCTGCCCGCAGCCTTCATGGGCGACACATTCAACCCGCCGACACAGCCGGCAGACCGAACGAATACGCTCGGCGCTGGCCGAGGTCGACAGGTGAGTCGTCAGCCGCCGCCAGGGAGCGGCCAAGAGCCCGGTCCTAGCCTGGAGACGTGATGACAACCTCGTCGATCCTCGGACAGTTCGATCTCTGCGCGGACAAGGGAGAGTTCCCTGATCTCGACAACGGCTACTACTACCCGGTCGATGCGCGGATCCACTTGCTCGGCGACAGCACGCGCTGGGCCGTGGTCGCCGAACTGCTGGGTTACAGCCCGCGCGGCGGCAACCTCATCGACGTCATGCACTGCTTCGGCAACTGCCTGACGCGCGGCGAGCCCGGGTTCGGCGACTTCCTGGCACGGGTGGACAACATGGAGGAGATCGATCCCGCCGGCACCGAGGTCTACGCGGGAGGAGTCCCGGTGGTCGTCCGCGGCACCGCGCTGACGGTCGACGCCGACGCCGACACCCCTTTGCAGGACGTGTTCCGCCTGATCGCGCCGGCGAACAGGACGCTCCTGCTGGCCGACGAGACGGAGCTGCGGGCCGGCATTCCCTCCGACCTGCCGGAGCTGATGCGACTTGACGAGTGGAACCAACCGGAGGACTCCTGGGACGTCATGCCCAGCGGTCACGAGACGTTCCGGATGATCGCCGAGGTCTTGGACTCCGGGGACCCGACCCGGTACCGACCGACGCTCCCGGCGAACACCCACTGGTCCCACTGGCCGGACGCCGGAACTTTGTAGATCGTCTACCCGACCGCTGCCGACACAACCGTGCTTCCGGCCCTGCGTTCCTGCGAAAGCCTGTCACGGTTGCGCAGGGCCACCGACCGCCCGCTTCTACGGACGAACTCAGACCTCCCGACCGCAGACTCCTACCAGTACTGGACCCCCTCGGGCGGAGGTGCACCGTCCACCCCCTCGGAGAGCGTCGTTCTGGCGGGCTGGCAGGAATCGCCGCCCGATCGGGACCTGCTTCGAGTCTGCGGCCCTGCCCCTCGATGGGGCTGCGCTACTTTCCGGGCCTGCCGAGCTGGTGGATGCGCCAGCCCGCCGCGCGCCAGGGCTCGGGGTCGAGGGTGGTGCGGCAGTCGACCAGGAGGGGGTCGGCGGGCAGATCCAGCAGTGCACCGGGGTCCGCCCGCCGGTACTCGGACCACTCGGTCGCCAGGACCACCAGCTCGGCGCCGGCCAGTGCGGCGGGCAGGTCCGCCGTGAAGTCGAGTTCGGGGTTGCGGACCATCGCGTTGGCGACGGCCTGCGGGTCGTGCACGGTGACCACGGCGCCGGCCCGGTACAGGGCGAGGGCCAGGGCCAGGGCGGGGGACTCCCGGACGTCGGAGGTGCCGGGCTTGAACGCCGCACCCAGCACGGTGACCCGGGCGTCCCGGAGCGGCCGGTCGCCGAGGGCGTCGGCGACGAGGTCCATCGCGACGCCGATGCGGGACTCGTTGATCCTCTCGGCGGCGAGCAGCAGGTCGACGGCGCCGCCAGCACCGAGCTGCCGGGCCGAGGCGGTGAACGCGCGGACGTCCTTGGGCAGGCAGCCGCCGCCGTAGCCGATGCCCGGCCGCATGCCGCCCGCGCCGATCCGCGGGTCGACGCCGAGGATCTCCACGATCCGGGCGATGTCGGCGCCGGCAGCCTCGCACATGTCCGCGACCGCGTTGATGTAGGAGATCTTGAGGCCGAGGAAGGTGTTGGCGGCGCCCTTGGCGAGTTCGGCGGTCGCCGGGTCGCAGACGAACAACGGGACACCGGCGTCCAGGATGCCTGCGTACACCTCGCGGATCGCCTTCTCGCCCTCGGCGCCGGTGACCCCGGCAATGATGCGGTCCGGGCGCAGCGTGTCCTCCACGGCATGGCCCTCGCGCAGGAACTCGGGGTTCCACACCACCTCGACGCCGGTACCCGCCGGGGCCAGGCGCTGGACGAGAGCGGTGACCTCGGCAGTGGTGCCGACGGTGACCGTCGACTTCCCGACGATGGTGCAGGGCTCGGTGAGGTGGAGGGCGAGCCGGCGGACGGCGCCGAAGACCTGGCCCGTGTCGTAGGAGCGGCCGTCGGCGTCGATGGGAGTACCGACGCCGATGAAGTGCAGCTCGGCGAACGCGGCCGCCTCCGCGATGTCGGCGGTGAACCGCAGACGGCCGCTGCCGACGTGCCGGGCCAGCAACTCGGGCAGACCTGGCTCGAAGATCGGGCACTCGCCGACGTTGAGTCGCTCGACCTTTTCGCGGTCGACGTCCACGCCGACGACCTCGTGGCCGAGCTCGGCCATCGCCGCCGCGTGCGGAATGCCGAGGTGGCCACAGCCGATCACGGAGACACGCATGAAGGGTCCTTGTCTGAGCAAGAGGCGCACCGTCACTCGGTGTACCCGTGACGCTACCGGGTGTCGGGTGGGTCGGAGGAGCGGACGTGGGGTCAACTGCTCAGAACTGGACGGACGCCACGCACTCGGCATGGCTCGTCGGAGCCATCCCCGCACTCTGCGGGGCCGACTCACCCTGCTCGTGCTGCCACAGGGTCTGCGGGGAGCTATCCCCGCGCATGCGGGGGCGACTCGCGCTGGAGCGCGGCGTGGGCGGCGTGGGCGGCGTGGGCGGCGTGGGCGGCGACCGCGGAGCTATCCCCGCGCGTGCGGGACCGACACTTCCTGACCTGCCACGATCCGTCTCAGGGTACGCCAATTCATTCAGTTCGAATCCAGGCCCCGCTGGCTACACAGGGCCGACACTTCCCTTCCCGTTCCAGGGCCACCGGCCCCGCAGGTCGTTGGCGTCAATGAGTACGCGCCGCACAAAGATCGCGCCCACGGGACGGTTCTGGTCGACATCGGGATTCGCTGACCCGGCTTCCGATACGGTGGCGGGAACGAGAGAAGACGCTCCATGGATCCCCGCATTCCACGCCTGCACCGCAAGCTGGCCGCGATCCCGTTCCAACCGGTGCGCAGCCACTCCTTCGGGGAAGAGCAGCACAAGTTCCGCCTCGGTCCGAAGCTGGCGGAAGCACGCGTCGCTGCGTTCGAGGCCGAGCACGACCTCATCGTGCCTGATGCCTACCGGCAGTTCCTCACCCACATCGGTGGCTCCGGGGCGGCACCGTTCTACGGTCTCATGCCGCTGGAGCGGTGCTCCCTGCTGGTCATGGATCCGCGCGGAGAACCGGGAGCACCGCGGGGCTTCGGAAGCCCGGAACCCGGGGCGCACGCACGCGACCTCTTCCTCCACATCATCGAGATGGGCTGCACCGACGTATGCGTCATCGCGGTGACCGGTCCTCTCGTGGGCCGCGTCCTCATCGGCAACAGTGACGGCTACTGGGGTCCCAACGTCTCCTCCGCCACCGACTTCCTCGACTGGTACGAACGCTGGCTCGACCACATGAGCGCCGGACTCGACAACCGGGCCCTGGAGCTCACCTCGCCTCGGCTTCGTGTCCATCCGAACCGCCATCGCCTGGCGCCGAAGATCTGACTTCCCGTAAGAGCGACACGGAAGTCCGAGTCAGGCCAGGACTCGTGGACAGGGCCGACCCGGGCCGTGGTCAGGACCACGGATCGTTCCGGGCTTCGCTGTCAGCCGTGCCAGGGCTTCGCATGGTGCGCAGGAAGCAGTGGTGGCCGCTGTCCCCGGAGGTCGCAACCGCGTTCATCTGCGGCAGCCGGCGCCATCAACCTCGCTGTCTCATGCCAAGCCCGTACATGCGGCCGGGTAGTACTCGGCGGACGGACGGACGAGCGGACGGGAACGGCATGCGGCGAGGAGGTCCTGCGTGCGGTCGGAGCCGGTCGGCGCGTAGGCGGCGGCGCGCGCTGCGGGGCGGAGAAGGGCGGGGGAGCGCAGCGAACTGCAGACGGACCGGCTCGGCCCCGCCCCAGCCGAATCCGACGCCCGCCTCCTGGTGGCCCACCGCTCCCCCCGTGAAAGGCTTGCCGGTATGCACGAAGCACCGGAGGACCGCGCCGTACGGAGCTTTCTGTCAGCGATCCGCGTCGGCGACCTGTGCGGTGGGGTCGTATCGGAGACCACCCGTTCCGGGGTGGCGGTGACGTTGGACGGGTTCCCGGCGAGACCGCTGGGGTTCGTCGGCTCGTTGGACCTGCCCTGGGGGCGGCCTCGGACCGAGGGCGTGGAGGTCGGTCGGCGGATCACCGCTGAGGTCATCGCCGTCGACCGGCCCGCGGGCGGGGTGCGGCTGTCGATGGCAGCCACCGGGCACCCGGAGCTGTGGGCCTTTCTGAAGCTGCTCGCCCCCGGCGAGATCCTGGCCGGAACGGTCGCGTCGATCGAGTCGTTCGGCGTGTTCGTGGCGCTGGACGACGGGCCCGCCCATCCGGTCTTCCCGGGGGTCGGATTCATCACGTTCCCCGAACTGTCCTGGTGTCGCTTCGAAACGGCCTCGGACATCGTTCGGGTCGGTGAGCGCGTCTCGTGCGAATTCCTCCAGTTCGACACCACGAACGGGGAGGCCAGGCTGTCCTTGCGGGCTACGCGGCCGGACCCTTTCCAGGACTTCGCCGACGGCGTCGTGTCGGGCCGGAGACTGCGCGGAAGGGTCACCGGGCTGGTTCCGTTCGGCGCTTTCGTCCAGGTGGCCGACGGGGTCGAGGGGCTGATCCACCTCAAGGACCTCGCACGGACACCCGTGCGGACACCGCAGGAGGTCGTAGGAGTCGGTGACGAAGTCCTGGTCGTCGTCACCGACATCGACCGAGGACGCCGAAAGCTGACGCTGTCGCGGCGGGAGTTCCCCTCCCGCCGATCGTGATCGTCCCGGGCGCGGCGGTGCACTCGGTGCCGAGCCGGACGGCGAACCCGACCGGGCGAGCCTCGTTCTCCCACGGGCCCGGGGCGCAGGCGAGGACGTCCTCGCTGCCGCGCCCGCGTCGGGGGTGGGGACAGGAAAGCGTGCGCTCGTTCGTACCGCCTCGGATAGCGTGGTGCACCGCCCTGCTGGGAAAGGGCCGCAGCGGAACGGGGGAGGCACCGGTGGAGATGGACGAGGCGGCGCGGGCCGCGTGGTGGGAGAGCCTGCCTGCGGGGATCCGTGACGAGATCGACGGGTACGTCCTCCAGGACTCCCTGTTCCGCGCGCTGCGGACCGTTCTCGATGTCGGCCGTGTCCCCTCCGGCATCGGCATCGGCATCGCCCAGGACGTCGTCAACGACCGCTACACCCACCACGGCGACCGGATCGCCCGGAGCCCGGACAGCCCCCTCGACCTGGAGTCCCTGGCGCTTCGTGCTGCCGGCTGCCCCGGCCGCGTCGTGGCGATCGAGGCGGTCCGGGACGGCGACACCGTCCACGACTGGTTCACGGTCCTGCTGGCGATCACCGAGGACCCCGCGCAGGAGCATCCGTTGGCCACCATCCCCTCCACCACGGCGAGGCGCTACCCGGACGGCGGGGAGGAGGCCGGCGGTGGACAGCTCGCATGCGCCGCGGCCGCCGAACGCGCGGGCCGGGCCCTGGCCGGGCACCTGTCGGTGCCCTTCCACTTCGCCGGCCCTGACACCCCGGACGACGAGGCTCCCCGCCGGCGGGACTGAGCCGTACGGCACGTGGACCAGCTTGTGGTCGGACCCGACATGTCACCGGCCGACGACCGGGAGGCCCGGCACCCATGACGGCTGCCGGGCCTCCCGGTCTCTTCTGCCGATCGACGTGCCGCCCGCGCAGTGCCCCTGGTGTGCACTTCACCCCCGGGCACCGGGGAGCCGGATCCTCGGACTGTCACCTGCCGTAGGAGTCGGCTCTGAAATGACCTGCGAGCATCCTGTCGCTGCTCCCCCGATGCCGCCGCTCCAGTGGATGCACAAGTTCTTCGCGTAGAGGCAGACCGGCCCCGCGTACGAGGAGAAGCAGCCGGCGCCTCAGACTCCGCTGTGGGCGCTGGTGGTTGCGGTGGCCGTCCCGGGCGCCAGGGTCACGGGGGGCAAACCCCACGGTGGGCGCGCCGGCCAGCGTGCCGATCCTTCCGAGCGCGCCGGTCATCGGGTGTCCTCCTTTCTCGTCAGGTGAAGAGGCCGTCGGACTGGGCGCCCCTCCCGGGCGGCAGGGCTATCCGCAGTGGGTGTGCCAGCGGCTGACTTCCTGGTCGTGGATCACACCGCCCCAGTCGATGCAGGTGCCGCGGCCGTCCACGGAGACGGGGCCGGCGTACGAGGTGTAGTAGCCGGAGTCGATGTCCTGGATGCCGTCGTCCCGCCCGATCCAGGCATTCATCGAGAGGGCGGCGCCCGGGTGGCTACGCACGACGACCAGGCAGTTGCGGCCCGACTCCGCGCTCCAGGTCAGGTAGGCCGTTCCGAGGTTCCCGACCGGCGCGGAGTCGATGGGTTTGTATCCGTTCCCGCAGAGTCCGGACGCGTCAGCGTGGGCGGCGGGAGTGGCGAGGGCGAGCAGTCCCATCGTCATGGCTCCCGCGATGACGGCGGGAACGGACCTTCTGAGGCCCCGGAGCCGTCCGGGACCGTCGCGAGGGCCGACCCCACCGCAATGGAGTGCTTCGACGATCATGATCGTTCCTCCTTCTCCTCGCTACCCGCAGTGCGACCTGTACTGGTACGCCCCGGTGGGTGCGTCGTCCACGTAGCCGCCCCAGTTGATGCAGGTGGCCCGCCCGTTCGCGTACACCGGACCCGCGTAGTGGTGGTAGAGGTTCTTGTCCTCCTCCTCGAAGCCGTCTGCGGTCCGCTGGATCCAGGCCGTCATGTAGTAGAGCTCGACGGGTCCGTCGTTCGCCCCGTACTTCTGTGTGACGACACAGTTGTAGCCGTTGGATTTGTTCCAGGTCAGAAAGGTGCGCCCGTATCCGCTGATGTCGAGCGAATCGACCTCGCTGTATCCGGCGCCGCACGATCCGTTGTAGGTCCCGTTCACCGGAGTTGCTGCGGCCGCTTGCGGAAAAGCGAAGAGGCCCACGAGCGCCAACGACAGGGCGATTCCTGCGCGAAGGCGGAACGACTGGATTTTCCTCACTTGGACTCCCTGTGCGACTGACCGAGTGGGTGGGGTGGATGATCCGGGTCGGAATTCCCGGGAATGCGGGGGATCGGAGAGCGCCGCGACGGCGGGATCAACCGCAGTGCCCGGCGTTCTGCCAGTACTTCCCGTAGAGGTACGAGCCACCCCAGTCCACGCAGCTTCCCTCGGCGTAGACGAAGACCGGGCCGGCGTAAGCGGTGTAGTTACCGCTGTCGGAATGACGGGAGGCGTAGTCGCCGGTCCGCTGAATCCACGCGTCCATGGATCGGGCGGACCCGGGGTATTCGGCCACCGTCACGACGCAGTTGAACCCGCTGTCCGAATAGGTCAGGAAGATGTTGGCGCCCGACTCCAGTCGCAGGCTGTCGATGACCCGGTATCCGCTGCCGCAGGCGCCGTTGTATCCGGCGGCCGCCTGATCCGTTCCGAGGCGCGAGGGGACCTCGGCCGCGGTTGCCGTTGCAGGCGATGCCATCAGCAGCACTCCGCTTGCGATCAGCGATGCTGCGGCTGCCTTGAAGTTGCCCTTCATTTCTCTCCCTCAGGTTTGATCTCCGTGTGGCGGTTCATTTCATCGGCGAGAATTCGCCCGGACTGATTTCGGAGTGCGCTGGGCCGGGCAGTGGAAATGGCAGGGGCACGGGTGGGGCGTGACTGACGGTCACGCCCCACCCGGGTGGTCGCGCCGAACCCGCTTCGGACCATCCCGGCGGAAGGGTCGGAGCCATGCGAATGCCCGCGCTGCGGGTTTCGGGCTCCGCCGATGTGTCAGCTGCGGGCCCTGCCGAAGACGGGGATCCGCGCTACCACGGCAGCTCCCCGGATCCCCGAACGGGCAGAGGGGCCTCAGTGCCAGCCGGTGCAGATGGGCTGGTCCCAGTTATCGATGCAGGCTCGCGCTTGGACCGAACCGTTGACCATGTTGCCGAAGCTGGTGGAGCCGGTCGCGATCCACCCGTGGATGTTTCCGTTCGTGTTCTGCACCCAGAAGTTCTGCCCGATCGAGGTGCCGGAGATTCGGGCCCAGTTCGCCCTGCACGAAGAGCTGTAGCGGAGTTCGATCGTGCCCAACGTCGAGGCCACCGATTCCACCGTATAGGCGTCCGGGCTGCAGCCCATGTCCACCGGGTCCTGTCCGTTGCAGGAGGACCCGTAGCAGCCGGCGGTGACTCGGGGCGTGGCGGCGGATGCGGTCGGAGCGGCGAGCCCGCCCAGCGCCGTCGCGGCCACCGCGAGACCGACCAGGACCCTGACCAGACGATTCGTACGCTTCACTCGGATTTCCTTCCCTGTAAGAAGGGGATCGGCAGAAGTTGCGTGTGTCGGCGTGCGCCCGGCGAGGCAAGGGATGGCAGGACCGCGGGTGGGGTGCTGACCGTGGGCCACACCCACCCGGGCGTCAGCTGCCGACCCCGCCGAGGACGGGGAGCTGCGCTACCACCGCAGCTCCCCGGATGCCCGAACGGGCGAAGGAGCCTCAGTGCCATCCGGTACAGGCGCCGCCGCTAGCGATGCAGGCACGCGCCTTGCCTGAGCCATCGACCATGTCGCCGTATCCGGTGGAGCCGATCGCGTGCCACCACACGACCAGGCTTTCGTTGTACACGTAGAACTCCTGCCCGTTCGAGGCGCCGGAGATCCGGGCCCAGTTCGCCTTGCACGAAGGGCTGTAGCGAAGTTCGATCGTGCCCTTCGCCGAATCCACCGATTCCACCGTGTAGGCGTCCGGGCTGCAGCCCATGTCCACCGGGTCCAGTCCGTTGCAGGAGGACCCGTAGCAGCCGGCGGTGACCCGGGGCGTGGCGGCGAATGCGGTCGGAGCGGCGAGAACGACGGTGCCGCCGATGAGTGCCGCGCTCGACGCGAACGCGACCATCGCGGTACGGATCTTGACGAGAGACATCGCTGTCTCCTTTCGGTGTGGGGAGCGGAGGGGACTGTGCGGCATTCCGAGAGCCGCAGGGTCTCGGATGCCGTTGCGCTTCACCGGTGCGGCGGAACACGGCCCGTACGGGCGGTGGTGTCCCCGGGGCGTGGTCGTGCCGGCGTCAGGGCCGGCCGTTGCTGTGCTTTGGCCCCGGCACGGTTCGAGTTTTCACAGCCGGCCGGTTGTTGCGCAGCCCTGCTTGCCGGACGAAACAAAATGCCGCTCCGCAGGTCGGAAGGACCGCTGGAACGAGACAGGCTGATGAGAAGCCGTTGTGGTGGGTTTCCCCGGCCCGTAGGTTGACGCCGGTCCGGTGGTGTCGCCGAGTGGGGGAGGACACAGGATGGGGCGCCAGGAGAGCCCGCTGGATCCGGCCGCAGGGCCGGTCCAACGCTTCGCGTTCGAGCTGCGCCGGTTGCGCGGGGAAGCCGGAGACCTCACCTACCGGGCGATGGCCGGCCGTACCCGCTATTCGGTCGCGACGCTGTCGCGGGCGGCCGGCGGTCAGCAACTTCCCTCGCTGCCGGTGGCGTTGGCCTACGTGGAGGCCTGTGGCGGGGACCTCGCGGAGTGGGAGCGGCGTTGGCACGCCGCGGCGCGGGACGCGGCAGCCGAGGGCGGTGACGACGCCGATGCTCCGTACCGGGGCCTGGCCCGCTTCGAACCCGGTGACCGGGAGCGGTTCTTCGGCCGCGACCGGCTCGTCGCCGACCTGCTGGCCCTGGTGGACTCCCGTCGCCTGGTCGCCGTTGTGGGTGCCTCGGGCAGCGGCAAGTCCTCCCTGCTGCGCGCCGGACTGATTCCGGCGCTCCGGGACCGGGGCGCGGCGGGCACGGGTCCGGCCGCCATCCGGATCCTCACTCCGGGCCCGCGGCCCGCCTCCGACCATGCCGCGCTGATGGCGCCCGCGAACGGCGCGGGCGACACGGTGCTGGTGGTGGACCAGTTCGAGGAGGCGTTCACGCTGTGCACCGAACCGGCGGAACGCGCGGCCTTCCTCGACCTGCTGCTGGCAGCGGGTGATCCGGACAGCCGATTACGGGTGGTCCTGGCGGTACGGGCGGACTTCTTCGGCCGTTGCGCGGACCACCACGGCCTGGCCGTCGCCCTGCGGGAGGCCACGCTGCTGTTCGGGCCGATGGGCCCGGCCGAGCTGCGAGAGGCCATCGTCAAGCCGGCCGCCGGCGCGGGCCTGATCGTCGAACGCGCCCTCACCTCAAGGATCATCGAGGAGGTCGACGGCGAACCGGGCGGACTCCCGCTGCTGTCGCACGCCCTGCTGGAGACCTGGCGCCGCCGCAAGGGCAGGACACTGACGGAAGCCGCCTACGAAGCCGCCGGCGGGGTACGCGGCGCCATCGCCCGCACCGCGGAGCGGGCCTACGGCGGCCTGACACCGGAACAGGCCACCACTGCCCGGCGCATCCTGCTGCGACTGGTCACCCCGGGCGACGGCGCTCAGGACACGAGCCGTCCCGCCGACCGCACCGAACTCGAATCCCTCGGCACCGGCGGCACCGGCGACACCGGCGACACCGGCACCGCGGGGGTGCTCGAAGGCCTGGCCCGCGCCCGGCTGATCACCCTGGACGGCGACACCGTCCACCTCGCCCACGAGGCACTGATCGGCTGCTGGCCGCGGCTGAACGCGTGGGTCGACGACGCCCGCGACAGGCTGCGCCAGCACCGGCGCCTCACCGAGGCCGCCAAGGCCTGGGAGGACCTGGGCCGCGATCCCGGAGCGCTCTACCGGGGCACCCTCCTGGCAGCGGCCGAAGCGGCCTTCGCGACCGGCGGGCACCGCGACGACCTCACCCCGCTGGAGTTCGAGTTCGTCAGGGCCGCTCTCGCCGCCCGAAGCCGAGAACAGCGAAGCACGGCACGTTCAGCCCGACGGCTGCGCACCCTCCTCGGCACGCTGTCCGCCCTGGTCGTCCTCGTCCTGCTGACCGGGGTGATCGCGTGGCAGCAGAATCGGACCGGCGAACGGCGTCGCACGGAGGCCGCCGCCCGCCGGGCCGCCGCGGTGGCGGACGGCATGCGCACCTCCGACCCCCTCACGGCAATGCGGCTGAGCCTCGCCGCGTGGAAGACCGCCGATCTTCCCGAGTCACGGTCCGCACTGCTCGGCGCCGCCGTCCAGCCGGATCAGGACGTCTTCACCGACCCGCCCTCCGGCAAATCCGTCCCGCAGACCCACTTCCTCAGCGGCGACGGCCGCACCTTCGTCGGTGTCGGCCGCGACGAGGTGGTGAAGTGGGACGTCGACACGCACCGCCGGGTGGCTTCGCTGCCCGGATTGGGGGCCGAAGCGGACGACGTGGACGACATGAGCGCCGACGCCCGGACCCTCGCCGTGTTCGAGCACGACCATGTGAACGTGTGGAACCTGCCCGAGGAGAGTACGGGCGCGACCCCGGTGTCACGCCATTCCTCCGGTCCCGGCCTGGACCCGACCGCGGCCCGGCTCAGCCCGAGCGGACGGACCCTGCTCCTCTACGCTGTCGCGGGCGAGGACGACGTGGTCCAGGTCCGGGATGTCCGCGACGGCCGGTTGCTGGTCGAACGACGCACCAGGGGCGGTGAGCGCAGGCCGGTCGGCCCCGACGAGCTACGCGGTGTACCTGAAGCCAGGCAGCGGCGGATGTGGGTGGAGGACCGCATGCAGCACTACCCGTACCCCGATGCGTCGCTCAGCCCCGACGACCGCCTGATGGCGCTGTGCGTTCCGGGCGAGCCCGTCCAGGTGTGGAATGTGCCCGAACAGCGCCAGGTCCTAACCCCCTGGGCCCCCGACGTCACCGCGCAGCAGTGCCTCAACCAGGCGGTCGGGTTCGCGCAGGACGGCCGCCGGCTGGCAGTCGTCGACAGCGGCGGAGTCCGGATCTGGGACATCGCCTCGGGAACGGAGCTCCCGCGGATCGAGCACGCCGACATCAGGGAGGCGGCGTTCAGCGCGGACGGAACGCTCATGGTGGCGTCGGACGGCAAGGAGGTGCTGTTGTGGCGCCTTGACACCCCATCGGTCCCGTTCCTGCGGCATCCGCTCGCCAACACCGACGCCAGCCAGTTCAGGCTGGATCCGGCCGCACACAGGATCCGCTACCTGGAGGGCCCGACCGGAGCGGTGGTCCGCACCATCGACCTCACGACTGGCCTCGCTCCGGCCTGGACGAGCCGACCGATCGCGGCTGCCGTGTTCAGCCCCGACGGCAGCACACTCGCCACGCTGGCATCGCCGGAGGGCGGGGACATGTACCGCTTCCAACTGCGCGATCTCCGCGGGCCGGGAAACGTCGTCGACCTCCCCGCCACGTCCTGCACCTCGCGGCGTCAGAGCTCCATGCCCTGCACCGTCCTCACGGCCTTTCGTCCCGACGGGGGAGCCTTCGCCTTCAGCGTCTTCGACCGCTTGCAGTGGGACGCACCCCCCAGGGTGTCCATCTGGGACGTCTCCACCGCCAGCGTCACCGCGACCCTGGACCTCGTGGCCGGTGAGAGGCTCACCGTGTCCACTGTCAACGCGATCGCCTTCACACCGGACGGACGATCGCTTCTGGTGTCACGGATGCCGCAGGAGGAGGCCGTGGAAGTCTGGGACCTGTCCCAGAGGGCCAGAACACGGTTGATCTCCGGCGTCGGCGGGGAACAACTCGCCGTCCGGCCGGACGGACAACTCCTCGTCACCTCGCACAACCAACTCGCCGACCTGCCATCGGGCCAGGTGAACCCCCGTACGCTCACCCAGAACACGACCCACGCCGTGGCCTTCAGCCCGGACGACGGGTACCTGGCCACCGGCGACGAAGGCGGCCGCGTCACACTCTGGGACGGCAATGCCGAGCGGAACCTGGGCGTACTGCCCGGCACCTTCAGACCCAACGCCGCAGGGGTGTTCGACCCCATCTCCGCAATCGCGTTCTCCCACGACGGCCGCACCCTGGCCGCCGCGGGCACCGACGGCACACTGCGGATGTGGGACCTCGCATCCCACCAACCACTCGGCCCCGCCCTCCCCGCACCAGGAGGCGCCACCCTCTCCCTGGCCTTCAGCCCCGACGACCGCACCCTGCGCATGGCGACCGAGCACGTACCAGGGCACGCGGTCGTGGTGGCCCCGGACCGGGAAGCCGCCGACATCTGCGAACGGGCCGGAGGCGGACTGCCGCGAACCGACTGGGACACGTACCTCCCCGAAGTGCCCTACCGGAAGGTCTGCTGACCCCGACGGTGCGATTCCCTGCGGGCCCTCGCCGCCGATCAGGCGCTCATTGTCCAGCCGTACGACCAGCCGCCGACGGCGCTCCAGTTCACGGTGAGCAGCAGGACGAGGTCCGGGGCCTCGGAGTGGCCGCGAAGACCCGCTGGCGACTCGCCGTCGATCCCATCGAGCCGAACGCGCTCCACGAGATCGCGGTCGGCTGCGACGACACGCCAATCACGGTCGTCGTCGCCCACTGACCAGCCGCCGGCGCCCACAGCGGCTTCGCCCAGGAGCCGGGTGAAGCCGGTGCGGTCGAGGTGTGCGACATCCCACGGGTCCCCTGAACCTCGCTCGCTCTGCCGTGACGGAACGCCCATCGGAGCCCCGAGGGCGAGGACGCCTGCCTCATGGCGGTTCAGCCGGCCCGGACGACGGTGTCAGTGGGCGTTCTGTGAGCATTTATCGGTCAGTGCTTGGTCCTGACGGCGACTCATCAGGGACCTGCCGAGATGTCGCATCAGGCGGCGCTCAGCGATACTCGTCCCATGGAGTGGTTCGAGCAGGCCCGGGACGCGGAACAGCTCCGGGATTGGGATACGGCTATCACGTTGGTGAGTGCCCGGGCCGAGTGCTACTCCGCCGATTCCTACGCCCACGACAACCATCTCTGGCACATGGCATTGCTTGCCCGAGCAGGACGGTTCGCAGAGCTCACGGAACTCGCCCTCACCGATGTCCATGCACGCCGGAGGCTCAACGCATCGCTTCGAGAGCGGGGGATGGAGGCAGCGCTACGCATGCGCGCCGAAGATGGCGACCGCGACGCCCTTTACGGCCTTGTTCGACTGCTGTGCGAGACGAGCCGGGTTCAAGAGGCCGATCAAGCGGTCCACGACCTCGGCCGAGATGATCAGCACGCGCACCAGATCGTGGCCGGCTTTCGATCGTCATCGAACGCCTTTGCCGGGTTCTAACTTGAGGGTGGCACTGTCGTGGTACGGGACGGCTGAGGAATAGTGAAGAGGCCGGGCTCGGGTTCGATGAGAACGCCACGGCTGACCAGGCGCTTCAGCTTGGCTCGGGTGCCTTCGGTGTGGCGGGGCTCGGCGCCGACGCCGAGTGCCCGGCACACGTCCTTGGCGCGCAGGCCGTCTTCGGCGTTCTCGAACAGGGCGAGAATCTGCCGGTAGGCCGATGGGACGAGGCCAGGGGTGCGGTCGTCGTCTCCGGCGATCTCCAGCAGGGTTTCGCGGGTGATCTGCAGGCGTCTCAAGGTGTCTTCGGCGGTTGAGAGCTGCTCGGTGAGACGGGCTATCCGGTCACGCAGTTGTTCGGTCGTCTCGCGGACGATCTGCTGTCGGGTCTCGATCTTGTCCAGGAGTTCCCTTATCGATGCTCCTGCTGGTCGGGGGCTGCGTGTCAGGTCGGTGGGTCGCGCCAGGTCGGCGTGGTGGCGGCGGTGAGGCGGCGGAGCATGACGTCGGTCATGGACCAGTGGATCATCGCGACCGAGCTGGCCGGCTTTGCCTCGTAGTCGCGCACCAGGCGTCGGTGGAGCATGAGCGTTCCCAGGGTCTGCTCGACCACCCACCGTTTGGGCTCCGGTGTGAACCCTCGTGCACCGGGCTCACGTTGGACAATCTCCACATCGATACCGAGGCGGGCGCCGTGCTCGACGACCGCGTTCTTGAACCCCGCGTCCGTCCATGCCTTGGTCACGGTGGGCGCGGCGCGGACGACCTTGTCCAGCAGTGCGATGCCGATCGCGTTGTCGTGGACACTGGCCGCGACCACGACGGCGGCGATGACCAGGCCGAGCACGTCGGTGGCGATGCCCCGCTTGCGGCCCGGGCTCTTCTTGCCGGGATCCAGTCCGGTCGTGTCCTTCGGCGCGTTCGTCGAGGTCCGCACGGTCTGGGAGTCCAGGACGACCGCGGTGGGGTCCTCGTGTCGCCTGCGGCTTTCGCGGACCTGCCAGCGCAGCAGGTCGTGGATGGTCTCGGCGGTCCCGTCGTCGCGCCATGTGCCGAAGTAGTAGTACACCGCGCTCTTGGGTGGAAGGTCGTGGGGCAGGTAGCGCCACTGGCATCCGGTGCGGGCCCGGTAGAGGATCGCGTTCACGATCTCCCGTATCTCGTACCGACCGGCATGGCCGCTGACCGAGGGATGCTTCGCCTTCCACGCGGTGAGGACCGGCCGGATCAGCTCCCAGGCTTCATCCGACAGGTCGCTCGGGTACGCAGGGCGCTCGTCCACATCCGTCAGCACACCGCGTCGACGGCCCGCCGTGAAGTACCGGAACCGGACAACTTGCCTTCAAGGACTACGAGAACCGCCCAAGACTCGCAGAACGCCCTCTGAGGGTTGCGGCCGACCCAGTCCCGCACCTGCGAGGCCGCAGAACTGCCGGAGCGGCAACGCTTTCCTGATGGGGCTCCGCGGGCTTTACGGACCAGGCGACGATGGCCCGTCGTCTGTCGAAACGGCCCGCCGGAAAGGGCGGGCCGTCACGGCTGCGGCGTGGTGGAGCTGGAATGACCGTCCCCGGCCCGTTCGCCGTCAGGCGGTGAGCTTCGCGGTGGCCTCGCTCATCACGGCCGGTTTGGTCCCGTCGAAGGAGACGGTGTGGCTGACGTGCTGTCCCCGCTGCTGACTTCGGCGCTTCGGGGTGATGGATCGGCGCGTTCTACCGGCGGACCGTCGCAGTGACCGGCGCAGCCGTTCCCAAGATCTGCCACCGCCGTCACCTCCAAGCGCCGAGGTCAGTAAGGGTCGTCCCGTAATTGATCTCCGGCGGATCGGAGCGGGCGATCCAGCGCGCCTGCCACACTCAGGCCTGTGTGGCAGGTCCGCGGTCATAGAGCGTTCGTGACCAGAGGTGGCCGGCCGTTGCGAGCCCGAGGCACCAGGCCACGGCCAGGACGCCGTTGTGGCCGATCTGCCCGCCCATCATCAGGCCGCGGAAGGTGTCGATGACGGGGGTGTAGGGCTCGTACTCGGCGAAGATCCGCACCCCGGTCGGCATCGCGTCGGTGGGCACGAAGGCGCTGCTGAGGAAGGGCAGAAACTGGAGGATGAGCGAGAGGCTGTTCGCCCCGGCCGGTGTCTTGGCCTTGAGCCCGAACGCGACGGCGATCCAGGTCAGGGCCATGGTCAGCAGGGCGAACAGGCCGGCGGTCGCGAGCCATGCGATGGGATCGGCCGGTGATCGGAAGCCGAGCCCGACGGCGACCGCGACCACGAGAACCGCGCTGATCATCGTCCGGCTCACTGCGCCGAGGACCTGGCCGGTCAGCACCGCGGAGCGGGTGATCGCCATGGTTCGGAACCGTGGGACGATGCCTCCTTGGTGCATGTCGACGTTGACGTTCACCGCGGTGGCGGCCGCTGCGGCACCGGCCGCCATCAGGAGGACTCCGGGAGTGAGGAAGTTGATGTACCCGCCACCGGCCGCACCGCCGGAGCCGCCGAGACCACCGCTCAGCGTGCGGCCGAACACCCCGACGAACAACAGCAGCATGCCGATCGGCATGAGCAGGCCGCTGACACTCATCATCGGAAACCGCAGCGAGTGCTTGACGTCGCGGCGCAGCATCGTGATCGAGTCGCGCACGGCGTGGGACCGGGTGCTCATCGGGCGGCCTCCTGGTTCGTGGCGGTGTGGTCGGTGAGGGCGAAGAAGACGTCGTCGAGATCTGGGGCGCGGACAGCCAGTGCCTCGACCTGCACGTCCCATTCCTCCAGGCGCTCGAGGAGGTCCTTGAGGGACTGCAGAGTGCCGTCGCTGGGGACGTGCAAGGTGAGGTTCTCCGCGTCGCGGGTCGCGGCGTCCAGATGCCGCGCAGCGGCCTCCAGTTCCGGGGCGTCGGCGAATCTCAGCTCGATGCGGCCGCCGGCCACCCGCCGCTTGAGCTCGGCGGCGCTGCCCTCGGCGACCAGCCTGCCGCGGTCCAGGACGGCGATGCGGTCGGCGAGCCGGTCGGCCTCGTCCAGGTATTGCGTGGTGAGGAAGACGGTGACGCCGCCGGCGACCAGTTCGCGGATGATCTGCCACATGCCGCGGCGGCTGCGCGGGTCCAGGCCGGTGGTCGGCTCGTCGAGGAAGATGATGCTCGGATCGCCGACCAGCGTCATCGCCAGGTCGAGGCGACGACGCATGCCGCCGGAGTAGGTCGCCGCCGGCTTTCCGCCCGCTTCCACCAGGTCGAAGCGCTCCAGCAGATGGTCGGCCAAGCGGCGTCCCTCGGCCTTGGGCAGATGGTGCAGGTCCGCCATCAGTATCAGGTTCTCCCGCCCGGTGAGCAGGTTGTCCACCGCGGAGAACTGCCCGGTCACGCCGATCGCGGCCCGCACCGCGTCGGGCTCCGTGGCCAGGACGTGGCCGGCCACACGCACCACTCCGCCGTCCGCGGGAAGCAGGGTGGACAGGATCTGCACCGTCGTGGTCTTGCCCGAGCCGTTGGGGCCGAGAAGAGCGAAGACCGATCCGCGACGGACGCTCAGATCGATGCCGTCGAGCACGACGTGCTCGCCGTAGGCCTTGCGCAATCCGGCGGCGGCGATCGCCGGGGGGTGTGCGGCCGGGGCTTGAGTAGTCTGGACTGATGCGGTCGGTCTCGTCATGGCACCGATCGTCCAAGCCTTCCGCAGCGGAAGGGTCAAGCCCGATTCCCCGAGACTCCGCCGAAGGATGGATCGTGCTCACGATTGGCCAGGTCGCGACGCACCTCGGTTTGACGGTGCGAGCGATCCGCTACTACCAGGAACGCGGCCTGATCGCCGAACCGGAGCGCGATTCCTCGGGCTACCGGCGCTACGACGCGGCGGCCGTCGCTGCCCTGATCCGCATCAAGACCTTGTCCGAGGCCGGGGTGCCGCTGGCCCGGATCGAGGAGCTGATGGCCGCCGAACCCGAGCAGTTCCACGCCTGTCTGGCCGTACTCGACCGGGAACTCGCCGCCCGGATCCGCGACCTGAAGCTCCGGCGCGAGCGAATCGCCGCGCTGGGCACCGGAGACCGGCTCTTCCTGCCGGAGGCAGTCGTCGCGCTCTTCGACGACCTGCGCCGCATCGGTGCGAGCGATTACGCGATCCAGATCGAGCGTGACTCATGGACCCTGCTGTCGGCGCAGTTCCCGGACGAGGTGGCGCAATGGGCGCAGGCTAAACGCGGCGGACTGGCCGACCCCGCATTCCAGCGTCTCTATCTGCTCATTGAGGAGATCGCGGACTGGGACCGGGACGACCCCCGGCTCGAGGCCGTGGCAGACCAGGTCAATGCCCTCGGCGGGCTCCAGGACCCGCAGGCGAACGGGGTCGAGCCGATCCTCACCGTGGACGCCACACTCTCGCTGATCACCGCGCACGCCGGCAAGCCGCTACCTGCGGTGAAACGGCTGTTCGAGCTCTGCCTGGAACGGACCTCGAACACTGGACACTGAGGCGGCCAGGCCTCCGATGGCTTAAACGGCAGTCGTGGAGGATCTCCGCGAATATGCGACCCCTGCACATGCGAGCTCACCAGCCTCAACCCCCGAAAGCCAGGGAGGGTTGTCGAGACACGCTCTGCGGGGGACTCGGCACTGCCGGAACAAGGCAGGTAGGAGTCGGCGACCTCCTCGTGGGCCAGGAGCCATCCCCGCGCGTGCGGGGCCTACGCCGGGGCCGGCGGCTCGAAGGCGGGCGGCTTGGAGCCATCCCCGCGCGTGCGGGGCCTACCTGTACTCGGACTCCGACGTGACCGTCCAGGAGGAGCCATCCCCGCGCGTGCGGGGCCTACACTTTCTGACCTGCTGTGATTCGGCTCAGAGTGCGCCAATTAAGTCAGTTCGAGTCCACAGCCCCGTCTGCGCAGGGGTCGACCTGGCGCTCCGTTCTCCCAGCCGAGCAGGGCTACTTCCTCGGTTGGCCGACCCTTCGCACATCGCTCCGCCACGTCGCCCACATCGGAGCACTTCGAGCAGCAGGATCACGGGATCGCCGTCTCGCGTCCCATTCTGCTCCGAGGCGGCGCGGTCGGCCGGTTGCACGTCCAAGTTCGGCCCGACAAGGCCGTCCCGAGCACAACGTCCGCATCCTCCCGGTCGGGAATGCCCGTCACAGTTCCGGAGCCCATTGACCGCCGGCTCGCCGACGGGCAGCGCACCGGGACCAATGCGAGCACCCCCGACGTTCACCCTGCCCAGGTCGGGCCTGGAGCCGGCCGTCACCCGGTGGCCGGCTCCGGGCGGGACTCGCCGTGCCGCGACGGTCGGCCTGCGTCGTGAGAGCCGGCACGCGCACGACGTACCCGCCCATGCGAATGACCAGTGCTCATGAATTCCCCCCTCCGTCAAACAGGCATCACCGCAGGTGAAGGCTCTGGAGATTGGATGCCGACTCAGGAAAGCAGAGCGGTTCTCCGGGAGTCCGGCCATCGCGATCCAACCCTTTTGTGCTCCATGACACGCGGGTCGTGTCAGGCTCCGGGCTGATCATCTGGAATGCTGTTCTCCGTCCGCCGACCACGGCTTTGAGCGGCGGGCATCCGCAGTACCGGGCAGTCGGCCCGGGAAGCCCACGGAGAGAACGGAACATCATGAAGCCATCTGTGCTTGTCGTGTCCACCGACCCCCAGGGGTCCGCCGTCGTCTGGGCCGAGCGGGTGGGAGACAACCTGCCCTTCGACTTCATGGCGGCACACGACCATGCCGAGCAGTTGATCCACCTGAAGAAGACCGGCGCGAAGATCCACGTCATCGCCAACCAGAAGGGCGGCGTGGGCAAGACCACCACCACGGTCAACCTCGCGGCGTGCACCTTCGACGTCCTCGGCGAGAAGGACGAGTACCAGCACATCTTCATCGACACGCCGGGCACCCTGGCGGACGAGGAGATCCTGCGCAGGGCCCTGGAGATCGCGGACGACGTCCTGGTCCCGATGATCACCGAGCCGCTGTGCTTCGACCCGACGGCCCGGACCATCCAGAAGGTCATCGAGCCGATGGACATCCCCTTCCGGATCGTCGTCAACAACTGGGACCCCCGGGACGGCCGCGCCGACCTCGAGGACACCGAGGCGTACATCACGGCGAAGGGGTGGCCCCGCGCCAAGACCGTCCTGCGCCGGTACAAGATCCACTCGCGGGCGGTGGCCGAGGGAACGGTCGTCACCCAGTACAAGGAGAGCGGTACCGCCTACCGGGCCCGCGAGGACTTCTTCCGCCTGTCCCTCGAGCTGGGTTACGGGGGCCGCTGATGGCGGGTCGTCGCGTCTCCTTCGCGTCGATGGCCGGCGACCCGGTCGTCGACGCCCCCGGCGTGGACAGCGCCAACAACAGCGCCCCGGTGGCCAAGTGGATCCCCACCGCCGACTGCCTGCCCAACCCGCGCAACCCCCGTGACGAGCTGGGCGACCTCTCCGACCTGGCGAGCATCAAGGACCGCCAGCTGCAGAGCTGCCTCGCCGTCACCCCGGCCGCCTACCTGCGGCTGTGGCCGGAGGACCAGCAGACGCTGGGCGCGGGACCGCAGGACGTCGTCATCGTCAACGGCAACCGCCGGCGGGCCGCCGCTGAGCTGTACGGGCGCGAGCAGCTGCTCGTCGTCGTCGACGACTCGGTGGCGGAGTCCAAGGCGACCCTGCTGCGGGCCGCGCTCGACGAGAACATGGCGCGCAAGGACTTCGACCCGATCGAAGAGGCCAACGCGGTCATACTCATCGTGGCGCAGTACCCGACCGCCAAGGAGGCCGCCGAGGCCGAGGGCTGGTCCCAGAGCTGGATCTCGCACCGCAAGAACCTGCTGAAGCTCCACCCCGAGCTGCAGCGCCAGGTGCGGGCCAAGGCGCGCGGCGAGGAGGGCGTCTCCATCAACGTCGCCCGCCGGCTCGGTTCGGTGAAGGGCATCGAGGCGATGTCCCTGGCCGGGCAGACCGCGGAGCTGGAGCAGCTGCTCCAGTCCGACGCCGACGCGGTTGCCGCCAGGCGCGCCGCGAAGCTGGAGGCCAGGGCCGCCACCAAGGCGCCTGCAGAGGCGCCCGCACCGCAGCCCGCTGCGGTGGCTGCCTCCGCACCTGCTTCCACGCCTGCGGCCCAGCCGGCCGCGGAGGCGGCACCGGCCACCGTGAAGGCGCCGGCTCCCGTCGCTCCCCGGCCGGAGCCCGCGCCCCGTAACCCGGTCGCGAGCGCCGAGCCCGTCCGGAGCACCGAGCGATTTTCCGCGGAAAATTCCGAGCCGCTCCCGATGCCGGAGCAGCGGGCCGTGGTCCCGGTGGACGAGCAGTCGTCGGCCGCCCCGCAGGCGGAGCTCGGCGACGTCGACTGGCACAACGTGGAGGAGCTGGCGGACGCCATCTGCCGCACCCTCTCGGCCGACGAGGCCTACCGCCTCGCCGACGCCCTGGCCAACCGGCTGCTGACGACCAGCCGTAGCCAACCCGGGCAGCCTGATCCAGTCCGTGGACTGGGTGGCGATCGCACCGCCGCTGATCGCCGC